>DPMS01000219.1 GCA_003541285.1 Actinomycetota bacterium | reverse complement strand
TCAGCGGCGCAGCGACTGGATCTCGCCAGTGGCCCTGTAGAGCGTCTTGGACATGGCGGCGAACTCCACCCGCGACCGGTTCAGGAGGGCCTCGTTCACGTGAGTCTCGACACTCTCGTTGCCGCTTACATGTACGGATATCGCGGTCCGGCAATCTGCCGCTGCACGGGAAAGCCCGGCAAGCGCCTTGGCGTACAGCCGCTGCATGCCGTCATCCGGGATGGGTGGCCCGGCCTGTGCGGTGCTGATGTCCGAAGCTAGACTCACGCACGTCAGTCTCATGGGGGCGTAGAGCTTGACTCCGGCAGCTTGCATCGCATTACCCATCTGCTGCACGACTGTGGCCAGGGCCGCGCCCCCGTGGCCTGCCTTCCAGCGCAGGATCTGGGATTTGAGTTGCGGCGGCCACCGCAGGACGGATGTGGAGATCCCGTCGCTCGTGACCCCTGGCTTGGTGGTGACACGACTGGACGCAACCGGAGCCGTTGGCTCCGTGGCCCCAGTCCTGGTAGCTGTCGGACCAGTGCCCGCACCGGCGATGTGACCGGCCTGGCTGCCGCTAGGCGAGGAGGACACAGCGACTGACACTCCGGCCGCGGCCATGCACAGGCACACCGCGAGCGTGATCAGCAGCATCCGGCGCGAGCCGCCACCGACCACTCCGGGAACCCGCGCGGAGCCTGTCTGCTCTTTGTCGTCCTTGTGCGGTTTCGAGGGCTCAGGCCGTCCATCCATCATGTGCTTCCCCCTCATAGCTAGTGGACGCGTGACGGTGCCCCGGGGTTTACCTCTGGGTGAGCGGTAGCGTAGACACCGCCGGGACATCCCGGCTTGCCGCCGCGCAAGTGCCGGGCTTGCCTGTGTCCACTCTATTGCCGACTGCTGCAATCCCGTTGCCACGTGAAGTCGTGCGCGGCGGCTCCGGGACCGCGATGACGGCCACGGCCAGGAATAGGGGCCCCAGCCGTATCATCGGTGCATCCGTTGGCTACTACGATCACGTCGAGTTCGCCCGGGCCAGTCCCGGAACGAGTTCTCCGAGCAGGCGCCCGATGAAGCGGGAGAATCATGGTGGACATTCCGCGAGTGGAGCAGACGGCCGATGTGGACTCTCGCGCCGTGCTTGGCCCCGGAACTGTGGTCTGGCACCTGGCCCAGGTGAGGGAGGACGCACGCCTCGGCAGCGGGTGCATTGTCGGCAGGGGTGCCTACGTCGGCCCGGGAGTGCTCATCGGCGATAACGTCAAGCTGCAGAACTACGCGCTGGTCTACGAGCCGGCCCGGCTGGAGGACGGCGTTTTCATCGGTCCCGCGGCGGTGCTCACCAACGACCTGTATCCCCGGTCGGTGGACCCGGCAGGCAAGCTGAAGCGGGCCACGGACTGGGATGCCAGCGGCGTAGTGGTCCGGGAGGGGGCATCGCTGGGCGCGCGCGTGGTGGTCGTGCCGGGTCGTGTCATCGGGTGCTGGGCGATGGTTGCGGCCGGCGCGGTGGTGACCCGCGACGTGCCGGACTACGCGCTAATCGCCGGTGTGCCCGCGCGGCAGATCGGATGGGTGGGCAGGGCCGGAGAACGACTGCTGGCCGAAGCGCCTGGCCGCTGGCGGTGCCCGCGGACCGGTGAACTCTACAACGAACGCGAGGGCCTACTCGCTGCCCGCTGAGGGGACGGGCGGGCACTATCGCTGGCCCAGCACCCCTGGAGCGATGGGGGTGTCAGGCAAAATGGCCGAAAAGAGTGGGCTCGTCGTGACATCCAGCGGCCCCGGCTAGGCGTCTAGTTCATGTCAACTATTCGGCTGTTGCCGGGACACGACTCTGCGTGTGGGTGCGACGGGCTCTCCGGCGCGTATGTCAGGCGTTCCCGAGGCAGTGGGGACGCATGAACGGACACCTGATGCGCAAACCTGGGCTCGCTCGCCGACGGTTGCGTGCCCGTAGCCGGATGACCCGGCTTGCTGCGGGGCCGGTGGTGGCGGGTCTGGTCGGCGCCCTGCTGGTCATCGCGCCTGGGGTGCCCGCGCAAGCGGCATGCGCGAACCCTGTCGTGTGCGAGAACCAGTTGCCCGGAACACCGCAGTCCGTCTGGGACGTGACCAACCCGAGCACGACCATCCAGGGTTTCGCAGACCCGTTCAGTGTTAACGCCGGCGGGTCTATCAACTTCAAGATAGAGTCGCCGGCGAGCAGTTATGCGGTCGACATTTACCGCATGGGCTATTACGGCGGGGACGGCGCGCGCCTGATCACCAGCCTCACCCCGAACATCCCTGTGTCGCAAGGCCAGCCAGCCTGCAATACCAACACCGTGACGGGCCTGGTCGACTGCGGCAACTGGGGTGTGTCAGCGACCTGGGACGTCCCCTCGACCGCTGTCTCCGGTGTCTATTTCGCGCGCATCTACCGGACCGATGGCACCACCGGCGCAAATCAGATCCCGTTCGTGGTGACCGACAACTCGAGTCATTCGGACATCGTGTTCATGACCTCCGACGAGACCTGGCAGGCTTACAACGCCTGGGGCGGCTACAACCTCTATAGCGGAAACGCGACGGGCAGCCCATGGTGCTGCAGCGTGCAGAATCCGGGCCGCGCTGTCCAGATCAGCTATAACCGCCCGTTCTCAACCCGCTGGGACACTCCCTATGGGGAGGACTTCTTCTTCTACGCCGAATTCCCGATGATCCAGTTCCTTGAGAAGAACGGTTACGACGTCAGCTACGTAAGCCAGATAGACGTCGCTCAGTCCGGCGCTGCGACCATGCTTGAGCAGCATAAGGTATTCATGAATACCGGGCACTCGGAATACTGGGACGCGGCAGACATGGCCAATGTCACGGCGGCCCGGAATGCCGGGGTCAATCTCGCGTTGTTCACCGGGAACACCATGTGGTGGAAGACGCGCTGGGCGAGTAGTCAGTACGGCAGCGAGCCCTACCGGACGCTGATCAGTTATAAGGAAAGCCTTGACAGTGCCCAGACCGATCCCGCGGATCCGCCCACCTGGACTGGGGCGTGGCGAGACCCGCGCTTCAGCCCGCCGGCCGACGCGCAGCCGGAGAACACGCTGACCGGCCAGCTCTGGGATGTCAACTGCTGTTCTTACGCGGATCAGGTGCCCTCTGCCTACTCGAAGCTGCGGTTGTGGCGAAATACGGCTGTGGCCAGCCTGCCATCCGGCCAGACCTACACGATGCCACCCGAGACGCTCGGCTACGAATGGGATTCGGATGTTGATAACGGGTTCCGGCCAGCCGGCGAGATCGACATGTCGCAGACGTGCGAGAAAGTTGACCAGAAGCTGCTGACCGTCACCGAGGAATTTGTCTCGGACAATGCGTGTAACAGCCTGACACTGTACCGGGCCGCAAGCGGTGCGCTCGTCTTCGATGCGGGCACGGTCCAGTGGGCGTGGGGCCTCGAATCGGATCACGACGGAGACTCCCAGAACCCGCCCGACCCGGCGATGCAGCAGGCGACCGTCAACCTGTTCGCCGACATGGGCGTACAGCCAGCAACGCTGGAATCGAACCTGACGCCCGCCACTCAGTCCACCGACCACACCCCGCCGACCTCCACGATCACCTCGCCGTCGGCCGGTGCCACGTTCACGAACGGCAGCGCCGTCACGATCACTGGCACGGCGACGGATTCCGGTGGGGGCGTCGTGGCGGGCATCGAGGTTTCTACCGACGGCGGTTCGACCTGGCATCCCGTTACCACCATGTCGGCGGCCGCCACCAGCGTGAACTGGAGTTACACCTGGTCGGCAGCTGGCTCTGGCACGGTGACGATCGAGTCGCGTGCCACCGATGACAGCGGCAATACCGAGACGCCCGGGTCAGGTGTGTCCGTGACGGTCAGCTGCCCGTGCGGCGTCTTCGGCGCAAACTGGACGCCCTACACCACGTCGGCTAACGATTCCTCGCCATATGAGCTCGGCATGAAGTTCCAGTCGAGCGTGCCCGGCTGGGTGGCCGGGGTGCGGTTCTACAAGGGCACGGGCAACGGCGGGACACACACCGGCTCGCTCTGGACCTCCTCCGGCACGCTGCTCGCCACCGGGCAGTTCGTGAACGAGACGGCCAGCGGCTGGCAGACAATGCTGTTCCCCAGCCCGGTGCAGATCAGCGGGAACACGACCTACGTGGTGTCGTATTACGATCCGGAAGGTCACTACTCAGTCGATGAGGAGTATTTCGTCTCTCAGGTGAGCACGCCACCGCTGACCGGGGTGAAAGCCAACTACATGACGGCCGGCGGCGGCAACGGCGTCTTCAACGCCGGCGGCCCCGGGTTCCCGACTCAGATGAATGACGGCTGGAGCTACTCGGTTGATGTGATCTTCGACACGACGCAGCCGCCCAGCCATCCGGCTGTGACCAGTAGCTCGCCTTACGCTGGCTCATCCAGCAATCCGGTCTCCGCCGACCCCGCTGCGACGTTCTCTGAGGCCGTCGTGCCCAGCACGGTGTCATTCATGCTGACGGACCCGAACGGGAACACGGTCCCCGGCACCACCTCTTTCAACAGCACCGACACGGTGGCTACCTTCACCCCGGCGAACCCGCTGGCAGCGGATACCACCTACACCGTCACTATCAGCGGTGCCCAGGACACGAACGGCGAGACGATGCTGGCGCCGTACACATACACGTTCATCACCAGTAAGGCGTTTGACTCGGGAGGCAAGTGTCCGTGCGCCATCTGGCCCGATGCCGCGCCGCCTGGTATATCCGACGCGAACGACGGGAGCCCGGTAGAGCTGGGTGTCAAGTTCACGGCCACTCAAGACGGCTCCATTTCCGGAATCCGCTTCTACAAGGTGCCCGACAACACCGGCACGCATACCGGCAGCCTGTGGAGTTCCACCGGCACCCTGCTGGCAACCGGCACGTTCACCAATGAGTCCTCCGAGGGCTGGGAGGAACTGGACTTCTCGGCCCCGGTACCGGTCACTGCGGGAACGACCTATGTGGCCTCCTACCACACCAGCGCGGCGCATTACGCCTACACATCGAACGGGCTGGCGTCGGCGGTGACCAACGGCCCGCTGACGGCGCTGGCCAGCGGCGGAGTCTACGCCTACGGCTCTGCGAGCACATTCCCATCGAACAGCTATAACGCGACGAATTACTGGGTCGACGTCGTGTACACGACTCCATCGGGCACCTACTCGCCGGTGGTGTCGAGCGTCACGCCGAACTCTGGCTCCTCGGGCAACCCGGTCACGGTCGCGCCCACGGCGACGTTTTCTCAAGCCGTGGTGCCCAGCACAGCGTCGTTCACGCTGACGGACCCGAACGGGAACACGGTCCCCGGCTCGGTGACCTTCAACGGCGACGGCACGGTTGCGACATTCACGCCCACGAACTCGCTGGCGGCGGATACCACCTACACGGCCACGGTGTCAGGTGCCCAGAACACCTTCGGCACACCCATGAGCAGCCCCTATTCCTGGACGTTCACCACTGCCGGAGCCCAGTGCCCCTGCAGCATCTGGCCGAATACGGCGCAGCCGTCGGTGGCCTCGGCGAATGACTCAGGTTCCGTGAACCTTGGCGTGAAGTTCACAGCGGATATCAACGGGTGGATCGCGGGCATCCGCTTCTACAAAGGCGCAGGCAATACCGGCACTCACGTCGGCAGCCTGTGGAGTTCCGGTGGAACTCTGCTCGGCCAGGTGACCTTCACCAACGAGTCCGCGTCGGGCTGGCAGGAGGCGGACTTCTCCTCCCCGATCCCGGTGATGGCTGGTACCACCTACATCGCGTCCTACTTCGCGCCGAACGGCGGTTATGCCTATGACGGGGGGGCGTTTGCCAACGCAGGCATCGACAACCCACCGCTCCATGCGCTGCAGTCGTCGGTCAGCGGTGGCAACGGTGTGTATCTTTACGGCAACTCTCCGGCGTTCCCCACCGCCTCGTACAACGCGACCAACTACTGGGTGGATGTGGTGTTCACTGAACCCTAGTCGCAGAGGTGTACTCTCGGTAAGCCGCTAATAGGGGGAATTCTGCATGCCGATGGGACTGGCGGTGATCGGTGCCGGCTACTGGGGGCCGAACCTCGTCCGTACAGCACTGGCCACGCCCGCGTTCCGCCTGGATTGGCTCTGTGATCTCCAGAGCGAACGGGCCAGGGCCGTCCTCGGCCCGTACACGACCGTGCGGGCGACGAGTTCATACGAGGACGTACTCGCGGACCCGGGGGTCGCGGCTGTCGCTATCGCGACACCTGCGGCCACGCACTTCGACCTCGTACGGTCCGCGCTGGAGGCGGGCAAGCACGTGATGGTGGAAAAGCCGCTGACGCCCTCGGCGGCGGAGGGAGAGAAACTAGCAGCGCTGGCGCAGCGATCCGGGCTTGTGCTCATGTGCGACCACACGTACTGCTATACCCCGGCCGTGCGGCGGATCCGGGAGCTGATCCGCGAGGGCGAGATCGGTGAGCTGCAGTTTGTTGACTCGGTCCGGATCAACCTGGGCCTGGTGCAGCCGGATGTCGACGTGCTCTGGGATCTCGCACCCCATGATCTGTCGATCCTCGATTTCGTGCTTCCCGAGGAAGTCATTCCGGTGGCGGTAGCCGCACACACCAGCGACCCGATAGGGGCCCGGCGGGCCTGCGTGGCCTACCTATCGGTGTGGCTGTCCAACGGCGCTCTCGCGCACGTGCACGTGAACTGGCTGAGCCCGACCAAGATCCGGACAACGGTGTTTGGCGGCTCCCGCCGCACCATCGTCTGGGACGACACCAACCCGGCGGGACGGCTGGCCGTCCACGACCGCGGGGTAGACACGCTGCAGGCGGGTACCGTGCCCCAGGACGAGCGGCGCGACGCCCTCATCTCGTACCGGACCGGGGATACCCTTATCCCCGCACTGCCTGAGCGGGAGGCACTCATGTCTGTCATGGCGGAGTTCAGTGCGGCGATCAGCGAGGGCCGGCCACCCCTCACTGACGCCCAGGCGGGCCTGCGGGTGCTCAAGCTGCTGGAGGCAGCGTCGCGGAGTGCGGACAGCGGAGGCGTACGGATATCCCTGAACGGGGCTGTCGCGTGATCGCCGGGCAGCGCTTCCTTGTGACGGGTGGTGCCGGCACGATCGGCTCCACGATCGTCGATCAGCTCGCGGCCGCAGGCGCCGACGAGATCGTGGTGCTCGACAATTTCGTCCGCGGCAGGCCGGAGAACCTGGCTGCTGCGCTCCGGACCGGGAAGGTCCGGGTCGTTGACGGGGATATCCGGGACCGGGAGCTGATCCGGTCGCTCATGCCCGGCGTCGACGTCGTGTTCCACCAGGCCGCCATCAGGATCACTCAGTGCGCCACCGAACCACGGCTCGCGCTTGAGGTGCTCGTCAACGGCACGTACGAGGTCATAGAGGCCGCGGTCGACGCGGGCATCCGTAAGGTCGTGGCCGCGTCCTCGGCATCGGTCTACGGGCTGGCAGAGGAGTTCCCCACGCCCGAACGCCAGCATCCCTACGCCAACGACACCCTGTACGGTGCGGCGAAGACGTTCAACGAGGGATTGCTGCGGAGCTTCCATGCGATGCGGGGCCTGGATTATGTCATGCTCCGCTACTTCAACGTGTACGGGCCGCGTATGGACATCTATGGCCTGTATACCGAGGTGCTGATCCGGTGGATGGAGCGGATAGAGGCCGGGCAGTCGCCGCTCATCCTCGGCGACGGCCGCCAGACCATGGATTTCGTCTTCACCGAGGACATCGCGCGTGCCAATCTGCTCGCCGCGGCGAGTGACGCGACCGATGAGGTCTTCAACATCGGCAGCGGTACCGAGACGAGCCTGGTGGAGCTCGCCGAGGCGCTCCAGCGGGCCATGGGCCCGGTTCGTCCGCTCGAATTCGGACCGCCACGCGGCGTCAACGCGGTGAACCGCCGCCTTGCGGACATCTCCCGTGCCCGCCAGCGCCTGGGCTGGAAACCGGAGGTTGACCTGGAGGAAGGCCTACGGCGGCTTGTCGCGTGGTGGCGTGCTGAGCGAGCCCTTGGCAATGAGGTCGGCGCCAGATGATTCCCGTGATGAGGCCGTGGCTCGGCAAGGAGGAGGCCGATGCGGCCGCCGAGGCCGTAGCATCCGGCTGGATCGCACAGGGGCCACGGGTCCGGAAGTTCGAGGAGGCGTTCGCCGCAGCCATCGGCACTCCGCATGCCGTCGCCGTGTCCTCGTGCACGGCCGCGCTTCACCTCGCACTCATCGCCGCCGGGATTGGGCAAGGAGACGAGGTCGTTGTCCCCTCGCTGTCCTTCATAGCCACCGCCAATGCTGTGCGCTACGTTGGCGCGCAGCCTGTTTTCGCCGACGTCGACCTGGCCACGCAAAATCTCACCCCCCAGACAGTGGAGCCGCACCTGACCGCCCGGACCCGCGCGGTCATTCTGGTCGACCAGGCAGGAGTACCCGCTGACCTGGATGCGATGCGCGCCCTGTGCGATCCACTCCACATCACCGTGGTCGAGGACGCCGCCTGCGCTGCCGGGTCTACGTACCGGGGGCGCCCGGTTGGCGCTGGCGCCGAACTGGCGGCGTTTTCGTTTCACCCGCGCAAGCTCCTCACCACGGGCGAAGGGGGCATGCTTACCACCCCGAATGGGTCAATCGCTGCCAGGCTCCGCCGGCTTCGCGAGCATGGCATGGACATCAGCGCGGCCGACCGGCACCACAGCCAGCAGCCGGTCATCGAGCATTACACCGAGGTGGGCTTCAACTTCCGGATGACTGACATCCAGGCGGCCATCGGCTTGGTGCAGCTCCGCAAGCTCGCCGAGATGGTGGCCCGGCGCCGGGTTCTCGCCCAGCGGTATCAAAAGCTGCTCTCCGATATTTCCGGCCTGGTGACGGCCGGTGACCCGCCGTATGGCGAGACCAACTACCAGTCCTTCTGGGTCTTGCTCCCGGAGGAACCCGCGGCCGGGCGCGACGACCTCCTGCAACTGCTCGCCGATGCCGGCATATCGGCACGGCGCGGCATAATGGCAGCTCACCTGGAGCCTGCCTATGCGGACGCCAAGCCGTCCCTGCCCGTGACCGAGCAGCTGACCATGCACTCGCTGATCCTTCCGCTCTTCCATCAGATGACGCAGGCGCAGCAGGACCATGTGGTATCTGTCGTGACGTCCGCGCTGACGAACTCGATGCCAGCAATATCCGTCCCATGACGGTCGCAGCGGAGTGCGGACTCGTTCTCGTAGGGGCAGGCGGTTTCGGGAGGGAAACCGCCGAGGCGGTCCGGGCGCTGAATGGCGCTGGTGCGCGCTGGCGGCTTGCCGGGTACCTGGACGATGACCCCGCACGTCATGGAACGGTGATCGATGGGGTGCCGGTGCTCGGAGGCATCGCAGAGCTCGGCGACATGCCTGATGTCTCCGTCGTGGTCTGCACCGGTCGGCCCGACAACTACGTCAGCCGTCCCCGGATTGTCGAGAAGCTCGGTCTTCCGCCGGAGCGCTATGCGACGATCATCCATCCCTCGGCATCGGTGTCGTCTACCTCGCGGGTCGGGCCAGGGACCGTTCTCCTTGCTCAGGCAGTCCTGACCGCCGCGGTCACTGTGGGATCGCACGTCGCGATCATGCCGCATGTAACCCTGACGCACGACGACGTCATCGGTGACTTCGCCACCATGGCGTCGGGAGTATGCCTGGGCGGTAACGTCCACGTCGGGCGATGCGCCTATGTCGGCGCGGGCGCACTGGTGCGCGAGCATCGCAGTATCGGCTCCTGCGCGCTGGTGGGCATGGGGGCCATAGTGACGCGAGATATCCCGCCTCACGAAGTCTGGGCAGGCGTTCCAGCGCGATACATCCGGGAAGCGGCCGATGCGTCATCCGGCGCCGACGGCTGAACTAGCTGGAAGGGTGGGGGAAGCAGTGACCTCAATTCCGCTTGTCGATCTGGCGGCGCAGCACGCTGCTGTGGCCGAGGAGATCGCGGAGGGCTGGCGGCAAGTGCTGGCCCGGACCTCATTCATCGCCGGGCCGCAGGTCGCGGCGTTCGAATCCGAATACGCCGCATTCGCCGGGACGCGGCATTGCGTCGGGGTGGGGAACGGAACCGACGCGATCGAGATCGCGCTGCGTGCGCTCGGTGTCGGCGCGGGCGACGAGTGCATCGTTCCAGCAAACACGTTCATCGCGACTGCCGAGGCTGTCTGCCGGGCAGGCGCCACGCCGGTGCTGGCCGACTGCGCTGATGACGGGACGTACCTGATCGACACCGATGCCGTCGAAGCCGCGTTGACGCCCCGGACACGGGCGATAATTCCAGTGCATCTCTATGGCCAGGCGGCTCCGGTAGAGCGGCTGCTTCCACTGGCCGCTAAGACCGGCGCCTGGATAGTGGAGGATGCGGCACAGGCGCAGGGTGCCCGGCGTGGGGATAAGAGCGCGGGAGCGCTTGGGCATGTGGCTGCCACCAGCTTCTACCCAGGAAAGAACCTGGGCGCATACGGCGACGCCGGGGCAGCACTCACCGAGTCCGATGATCTTGCGGCACGAATGCGGACGATCGGGGATCACGGTTCGCGGCAGAAGTACGAACACGAGGTACTCGGGCTCAATAGCAGGCTCGATACTTTGCAGGCTGTCGTGCTATCGGCGAAGCTACGCCGGCTGGCTGAATGGAATGAGGCCCGGCGGGCTGCGGCCAGGCGCTATGACGTGCTGCTTTCCAGCGCTGAGGAAGTCATCCGGCCGCGTGTCCTGGACGGCAACGAACATGTGTGGCATTTGTACGTGGTACGCGTGCCAGACCGGGACCAGGTGATCAAGGAGTTGCATGCGGCAGGTATCGGCGCTGGGATCCACTATCCCGTGCCTATTCACCTCACCTCTGCGTTCGCCAGGCTGGGGTACGCGGAAGGCGCCTTCCCAGTGACCGAGCAGGCTGCCCAGGAAATACTGAGCCTGCCGCTGTTCCCCGAGATCTCGCCCGCGCAACAGGAACGCGTGGTGTCGGTCCTCATGGCGGCTATCCAGCACACGTGATCGGCGTGTTAGCCCCAGATATCGCGCAGCACGTTGAGCACGACACGCGAGCCGAGGCGGTCCAGCCTGACCGGCAATTCCCGC
>DPMS01000217.1 GCA_003541285.1 Actinomycetota bacterium | reverse complement strand
GTGCTGGAAACCGCGCTCTCGGTCACCGACAAGGCCGTGGACCCGCCGGTCAGCAAGTCTTTCCCCGCCTACCACGCGTTCATCAGGGCGCGCATCCGCACCTTGCCCCCAGCCGACGCCACCGCCGAACCCGCCAGTGCGCCGTTCGGTGGCCCGGCCGCTGCGCTGGCCGGCCAGGGCGACGGGTCCGGGTGGATCGGCGCGACGGCCCGCCGGCAGGCCTGGAGCAGTGACCGCCGGGCGATGCTGGTGGTGGAGTTCCTTGCCTCCGACGACGCGGAGGACCTGTCCGACCGCAAGGCGGCTAGCCGCTGCGCCGACCACATCATCGACTACGGCTGCGACCAGGACTTCGGCCGGCCGTTGCGGATGAGCCCGGCCAAAGTCGAGACGTTCCTGCTCGACTGGCTGCCGCGCAAGATCATGCTCTTGCCGGCCGAGCAGCATGCCATGCCGCACGTGCTCGCCGCCTGGGTCCGGTGGGCCGGCAAGCGCCGCGAACTGCCCCCGGCGGCGATCGAGGAGACCCTTGAGGCCGTCTTCAACACCATGGGCGCCTTTGCCCAGGCGTACCGGGACCCGGCTATGTTCGGGCTGGACTCGGACCTGGTGGCCCGGCTGCTGCCCGACGCCGACCTGGAAGCGCTGCCGCGGCGGGCGTTCGCCTTCCCGTTGCTGCGCGGCGTCTACGGTGGGGTCGATCTGTCCACGCTCGACCCGGCCTGGCCGGGAGACCGGCGCACGCTGCTGGCCGCCGACCATGATGATGCGCAGGCGCGCCCCACGAACGAACAGCACATCCGCCGCCACCTCGTGCTCAGCGACCGGCTGTGGCGCGGCGACCCGCCCGAGCTGTGGGAGGCGGCACAGCGCCTGCTGGACCGGGGAGAACACCGGCACGCGGTACAGCACACCCTCATGTACCTGATCAGGGATGTCGGCAACGACCCGGTCCGGCTCGCCGCCGAACTCGCCAACCTTCCCTGACCCAGCCGCCGCGATGATCCCGCCTATTGCGGCCCGCCGTTCCTGCTGAGACCGGCGACCGCGCCGGTCAGGTCCGCCGCGGTGATAGTGGTCAGGTCCGCTGCGCTGGCGAGTTCACCGAGTTCGGCCACCCGCAGGTCCCGGGCCGCGCAGGCCCGTTCGAACAGGGACCGGGCGAACCTCCCGTTGCCCAGTTCGTCGATGCGGCCTTGCGCGCAGGCCTGGCGGAAGATCTCCTCCAGGGCGGCCAGCGCGTCCGGATCGAACGAATCTCCCGCCTGCTCAGCGATCACCTCGGCGATCTTGGCGAGCTCGTCCGGCGTGTAACTGGGGAAGGCGATCCGGACGCCGAACCGGGACGCCAGACCGGGATTGCTGCGCAGGAAGCGGTCCATGTCCGCGGTGTAGCCCGCCAGCACGACGACCAGCCGGTCGCGGTCATCCTCCGCGCGCTTGAGCAGGGTAGCCACCGCCTCCGCGCCGTAGGCGTCGCCGCCGCTGTAGCCCGGGTTGTAGAGCGAGTAGGCCTCGTCGATGAACAGCACCCCGCCGAGCGCGGAATCGATCAGCTTGCCCGTCTTGATCGCGGTCGAGCCCAGGTGCTCGCCCACCAGATCGGCGCGGTGCGCCTCCACCACCTCCGGCCGCACCAGCAGCCCCAGGGCGGCGAAGATCCGCCCGAGGATCCTGGCGACCGTGGTCTTGCCCGTCCCCGGCGGGCCGGTGAAAACGAAGTGCCTGGCCGGGGGCTGGCTGGTCAGCCCCTGACGGTCCCGCAGCCGCGCCACGCGCAGCTGGGCGGCGATCTCATGCACCTGCCGCTTGACCGGCTCCAGGCCGATCAGTTCATCGAGTTCGGCCAGTGCGCTTTCCAGCGTGGGGGCCTGCGCGTAGCCACGGAACCTGGACGTCAGGTCGGTGAACGCCCGTTCCAGGTCGGCGGCGGCCAGTGTCAGCAGCTCGGCCGTCCCCGGCTCGGCCCCGCCTGCCATCACCCGGACGTCCCGCGCCTGCCCCGCCTTCTCCAGCAGGCTCCGGATGAACCGGCCGTTACCGAGCTCATCGCCCAGCCGGCGGCGGCCGACCTCTTCCATCATGTGTGCCAGCGCCCGGGTGGCACCGGCGTCCAGGGATTCTCCCCGCTGCGCCACCGCCGCCTGGGCCAGCGACATCATCTCGTCCGGCGAGTACCCGCCGAACTTGATCCTGATCGCGAACCGCGAATTCAGCCCGGGGTTGCTGGCGAGGAAATCCTCCATCTGCCGGTCGTACCCGGCGAGGATGACGATGAGCTGATCGCGGTCATCCTCGGCGCGTTTGAGCAGCGCCTGGACCGCCTCGTTGCCGAACCTGTCGCTGTGCCCCTCACCGTCGTTGACCAGGCTGTACGCCTCATCGACGAACAGCACCCCGCCGAGCGCCGCGTCGATCAGTTCGTTGGTCTTGATCGCGGTGGCGCCCAGGTACTCGCCCACCAGGTCTGCCCGCTGCGCCTCGAGTACGGTCGGCGTCTCCAGCAGCCCGAACGCGTAGTAGATCCTGGCGATGATCCGGGCCACGGAGGTCTTTCCCGTCCCCGGCGGCCCCAGGAACACGAAATGCTGCATCGGCTTGTCGGTCTGGTACCCGGCCTTCGCCCGCCTGCGGGCGGCCTCAACCGACGCGGTGAGCTGGCGGATCTGGTCCTTGACCGCGTCAAGGCCGATCATCGCGTCCAGTTCGGCCATCGCCTCGTCGACGGTGATCGTGGGCAGGTCACGCTCGGCGGGCACACGTTCCCGCACGCCGCCCGCCTGCTGTGCCGGCGCGCCTTCAGCCTCACGGACGGCCCGGACCGCGCCAGCCGGACGGCCGCGGCCGGCCTCCGCGGCCGCGGCCGTCCGGCTGGCAGGCTGGGCGTAGGGGGAGGTCACCGCGCTCCTGGCCTGCTGGCTGCTGTAGCCGCGGCCGTCCTGCCAAGTCCTGGCCAGCCGCCAGCCGAGCACCACCAGGGCGACCAGAAAGCCGGTGAGGTAGCTGATGGCCGGCTGCGCGGAAGCCAGCCGCCAGGCGAGCATGGCGGCCGGCACTGCCCACAGCAGCGTCCAGGCCACCGTCCGGCAGGGCACGAAACTGCGGGCGAGAACGGGGACATGCGCGGCGGCCACGGCTACGAACGGGAGCATCAGCAACGGGATGATCGTCAACGGGAGCGGGGGTGTCAGCGCCGCCACGGACAAGATCACGCCCAGGCCCCAGGCCGCCACGCCCAGGGACGCGAAGACTGAACGCTGCTTACGCCAGACGGCAACCGGCCCATAGCAGCCGGCGGCCACCAGCAGCAGGTCCCCTACCCGTGCCGGGAGCGCCGACGCCACCACCGCCGCCGCCAGCAGCGCCAGGACCAGCACAATCTTGACAGGTAGCGGTGCCGCGCGGACAGCGGCGCGGACACGCGTGAATCGTTCCCGGGCCATTCCCCTGCCCGGCGGAAGTTCGTCGCTGCGCCGCATGTAGCTCCCTCGTGCTGTTCCTTGTATAGCGCATCACCGGCTGCTTACGGCAGCACACAATCGGAGACCGGCGCAGAACGCCCTCGCCCGGCGGCCCGGCGGAGGCTGCCTGGCCGGGTCCTTGCGCCCATGGACGCCCAGCCATTCCCGCCCCCATGATGGCAAGGGCATTGTCCGGCAAGGCCGATTGGCGGTGGCGGCATTCCATCCACAGAATCGGGGCTGACCTGCGGTCACGGCGGCCTGCATTCCTTCCCGCTGCGCTGGGGCACGGCTCGCTCACAAACGTCCACCGTCACCGGGCCACGGTTTGCCGCGCGCCCGGGCGGCCCGCGCGGATCGGCGGGCGGTTACGGGCAGCAATCGTTCAGTGGCCTGGTGGGGTTGGGAAGCCGCCGACGGCGGCTTCGAACGCGTGGGCGACCCGCAGGCAGGTGGCGTCCTCGAAGTGGCGGCCGACGATCATCATCCCGGCCGGCAGGCCGTCGGCGAGCCCGGCCGGGACGGACGTGGCCGGGTGACCGGTGACGTCGAACGGCGCGGTGTTGACGATCATCTCGGTGGAGCGGGCGATGCTCTCCTCGCGCGCAACACCGGCCGGCGGGATGGTGCTGGCCACGATCGGCAGGGTGGGCAGGACCAGCACGTCCAGGCCGGCCAGGGCCGCATCGTAGGCGGCGGTCAGCTCCAGGGCCAGGTTGCGGGCCATGGCGTAGTACCGGCCGTGGTGGAGGTCGATGGCGTGGCGGCCGGCGAACATGGTCGCCTTGACCGTCTCCGGCAGGTCATCCGCGTGCTCCCGGCGGCCGCGGGCGTAGTGGGCGATGAGTTCGGGGTCATAGCGGCCGGGCCAGTTCATGCCGAAGCCGTTCCCGTCGATCATCTGGGTGACGACGCCGTCGGTGGCGATCACCGTCCACACGTGCATGGCGTCACGGTGCCAGGGGATGCTGACCGGGCTGACCACCGCGCCGGCGGCGGCCAGCGTGTCGATGGCGGCCCGAACCGTGTCGTCAACGCCGGGCTGCGACAGGCCGGGGAAGGCGAACCCCTCGGCGAGCACCCCGGCCCGCAGTCCGCTCACCCCGCCGCCCAGGGCCGCCAGGTAGTCCACCGGTGGTGGGGTTGCCCGCTGGCGTGGGTCAAGCCCGTCCGGGCCGGCCAGCACGCCCAGCATCAGCGCCGCGTCCCGCACCGTCCGGGTGATCGGGCCCAGGTGGTCCAGGGTGTTCTCGATCGGGAACGCCCCGGTGTAGGGGACCAGGCCGTGCGTGGGCTTGTGCCCGACCGTGCCGCAGAAGGCGCTCGGGATCCGGATCGACCCACCCTGATCCCCGCCCATCGCCAGGTCGGCGGCACCGGCCGCGACCAGCGCGGCGCTGCCGCTGGAGGAACCGCCTGCCGTCTTTGACCGGTCCCAGGGGTTGTGCACCGGCCCGGTGCGCGAGGTGTGGCTGCCGCCGGAGAAGCACAGGTCCT
>DPMS01000346.1 GCA_003541285.1 Actinomycetota bacterium | reverse complement strand
CCCCAGGAAGGAGACCCGCCATGCGCACCACCGCCTGGACCTGACCCACTGCGTTCTCCGGCAGGCGCCCTGCTGGAGAACAAGGGCACAAATGCGGAGTCGGCCGCAGCAGGCGGCTGATCATCGCGCCCTGCCCCGGCTGATAGCGATGGCCACCCCACACAGGGCACCACCCACACCACTCGCCGCGACAACGTCCGATGGCGAATGCGCTTGCGCGATGGCGCCTGCCGCGATCATTGCGGTGCCCTGGCCCAGGCTCATGCCAGCTTGCGCCACACCGAACGCCTGGCTGCGATGCTGTGCCTGCGTGGCGGTGACAAACGACGCATTTGCTGCGAGCTGGTAGCAGTCGAACACCCCGCTCACGCCAAGGATGACCAGCGCCAAGGGCAGGGGCGGGTGGACCGCGAAGACCACGAGGATGCCACAGGCCATCATCGCCAGCGGACCCATCCACCGCACTCGCCGCGCTGGGGCGACAAGGCGACTGAACGCGATGGCCCCCACAGATGCTCCGAAAGCCTGGGCGGCGAGGATCAGGCCTACCGCGATGGCGCCGCCGCCAAGCGTCTGGGCCAGCGGCGCCGACACCCCCTCCGGCACGTTGTAAAAAGCGGCCAGCCAGCCGAACAGCATCGGCGTGCGCAGAGCCGGGTCGGTGAACACGAAGCGCACCATGATCAACGGGGCACGATGTCCCCTGAGCTCGCTATGTGACACCGGCCGGGCAGCCAGGCGCGGCGTCACCCAGAGCCGGATGATCAGGGCCGACACGACGAAGGTCACCGCGTCCACCAGGAGCGAGACATGAACGCCGAAGAAGCTGACCGCCGCGCCGCCGACCGCGAAACCCAGCACCTGGGCGAACTGAATAGCGGTCAGCGTGACGGCCGTCCCCACCACATACCGGTCCCCGACCAGGATGTCCGGGTAGAGCGCCGCCCGCGCGGAAGAAAACGGTGCACTGATCATGGTCACCAGGAACAGCAGTCCCACCAGGGCTGCGATCGGTACGCCAGGCAGGGCCATCACGGCGACGAGCACCGCACGGCCGAGATCACAGATGATCATGACTTGCCGGCGGGGCAGGCGGTCCGCCAGTCCGGCGAGGGTCACCCCTCCCACGAATGCGGGGACAACGCTGGCAGCGAAGGTGATGGCCGCCAGCAGTGACGAGTGCGTCCGGCCGAACACGAGCAGTGTCAGCGCCACCCGGGCAAGCTGATCGCCCGCGACTGACAGGACCTGCGCGAGCCACAAGGCTCGGAACTCCCCCACGGCGAACACCTCGCCGAAGGTCGCGCCGGTGACGGCCGCCGCCTGGTCAGGACTGCCCTTCTCCTTCGGCCCTGTCCCACTGCCTTCCCGGCCGATGGCGATTCCTCCCGTTATGCACGACATGCCCGCGGGGGGGTAACCCGCGACGCCACCGCATCTGTGCTACCCGCCATCGCAATGCTCAGCCCGGTCCGGTGTCAAGCCAGCGCCTGCCCGATGAGCGGCAGCCAGACCGTGCATGAGCGCTTCGACCACCCGGCTGGGGACGAAGTCGCCGAGCCGCATCAGGCGTAACAGCCCGAGCCGACCACATCTGGCGAGCTCGCCCTTGACTCTCGAAGCGTGCGCCCTCTCCCGCCAGGCCGGTGTAGCGCTTCAGGACTCCCCGCGCAGCACCGCTCCCACCCGGCGTGACGCCTCGGTCACCGCGGCGTTGCGGGCGGCGGTGACCTCCTCGTCGGTGAGCGTCCGGTCCGGGGCGCGGAACCGCAGCGTGTAGGCGAGCGATTTGCGTCCCTCCCCTGCCTGCTCCCCGGTGTAGACGTCAAAGAGCCGGATCTCCTCCAGCAGGCTGTCCCCATCGCCACCCGCCGCACCGGCGGCCAGCGCGGCCTCCACCGCGGCCGCCGGCACCGAGTCAGCGACCACCAGCGCGACGTCCTGGGTCGCCACCGGGTACGGCGACACCGTCGGCGCGGCCTCCGGGCCGAGCGCCGACGCCGCCGTCTCGATCACCGACAGGTCCAGTTCCATCGCGCAGGTCCGGTCCGGCAGGCGGAACGCCTGCACCACCCGGGGATGCAGTTCACCCGCGTGCCCGGCCAGCCATTCGTGGCCCTCCTCACCTGTCACGAACAGGGCCGCGCAGCGCCCCGGGTGCCAGGGCGCGTGCTGGTCGGCCTCCACCCGGTAGGCGACCCGGCTGACCCGCAGCACCTCACGCGCGGCCTCGATCGCGTCCTGCCAGCCCGCGGGGCGGCCGTCGCCCCACCAGCCGGTCGCCTCCCGGTCGCCGGCCAGCACCGCGGCCACCCGCAGCGGCTGGTCGGGCAGGCCGGCTTCCAGCGAGGCCACCTCGGCCACGGTCGGCCCACGGTCCACCCGCAGGATCGGGGCCGTGCCCGGGGAACTGGGCCGCGGCCGGAAGACCAGGCCCATCTCGTACAGCGCCAGGTCGCCGAAACCGCGCCCGGCGTTGCGCGCCAGCACCCGCAGCAGCCCGGGCAGCAGGGTGGTCCGCAGCAACGGCTCGTCCTCGCTGAGCGGGTTCGACAGCCGCAGCGCGGTCCGCCGCGGGTCATCGGCGGGCAGTTGCAGCCGGTCGCAGTCCGCCGCGGACCCGAACGGGTGGCTCAGCACCTCGACATAGCCGGCCCCGGCCAGCGCCCGGCCGGTCGCCCGGTGCATCCGCTGCCGCGCGGTCAGCCCGCGGCCGGCGGCGGCCCGGGGCATCCGGGCGGGGATATTCTCATACCCCTCCAGCCGGATGACCTCCTCGGCCAGGTCGCTCGGGTTGGCCAGGTCAGGCCGCCAGGACGGCGGGACCACGGTCAGGACCCGCGCCCCCCGGTCATGCTTGCCGTGCTCGTCGCCGGCCTCGCCGGCCTCGCTCACCGTGCAGCCAACCTGCTCCAGCCGGCGCACCACCGCGCCATGGCCGTACACCTGCCCAGCCACCCGGTCGGGATAGTCGGCCGCCATGGCGATCGTGACCGCTGGCATGTCCACGCTGGCGTGCGTGCAGCCCGGCACCACGCTGCCACCACCCAGGGTGGCCAGCAGCGACACCGCTTTCGCCGATGCCCGCAGCGGCAGTTCCCGGTCGACGCCCCGCTCGAACCGGTAGGACGCCTCGCTGAACAGCCGGTGCCG
>DPMS01000539.1 GCA_003541285.1 Actinomycetota bacterium | reverse complement strand
CGGCCAGGGGGTCAATCTGTGCCACACCCCGAATGTCCCACATCCCATGCCGTGCCAAACACCCCGGACGCCGTTCACTGCCGCGGGAACCCAGGTAATCCAAGACTCGTGCTCAGGCATAGGGATACTAAAGAATTGCTGGCCAGTGCCGTGCTGGGCTCATCGCCCCAGAAACCTCCTTGAGCCGTCATCGGCTGACCCCGGGGGCTGCTGGCGCTGGGGATACCGGGCAGCCAGGACGTTCAGGGGAGCGGCGGATGGCAGCGGAACACATCCCCCCGCACTGGGCCGGAACGGGGGTGGCCCGGATCCGGGGCCAGCGGCATAAGCCGCCACCACCTGCGGTGTCGCGCACCGCAATGGCCGGGTCGGCAAGCCGGGCTGGGTCGACGGGAAGGCCTGCCGCGATGAGACGGCGGCCCTGGAGCAGGTCGCGTGGCCGTCCGACCGCGAGCAGGGCGACCAGTCGTTCCGCATCCCCCGTTCCGGCACCATCGCCTGGCCCGGCACCATCGCCTGGCCCGGTCCCCGACAGCCAGCAGGCCGTCCACTCCCGGCCCGCCGGGTCCCCCCGCCAGATCAGCCGGTCGGCGCCGGTGTGGTGCCCGGCGTACTGCACCATCCGGCCGAACTGCTCGGACCAGAAATACGGGACCGGGTCGTAGATCTCGTCCCCGCCGAGGATGTTGGCCGCCACCACCTCCGGTGCGTGCAGGGCACAGTCCCAGTGCTCGACCCGCAGCCGCGCACCGTAGCGGCGGGAGACAAACGCGGCACAGTCGCCCACCGCGAACACACCAGGCACCGAGGCGCGCAGCCGCTCGTCCACGGCCACCCCGTTCGCCAGCGCCACACCTGACCCGGCCAGCCAGCCGGTCTGCGGCCGGACGCCCACGGCGGTGACGATCTGGTCGGCCGCCAGCCAGCCGCCTCCCGGCAGCGCCAGCCCGCCCGGCTCGACCGACTCGACCGGCTGGCGCAGCAGCAGCTCGACCCCGGCTTCGGCGTACCAGGGAACCATCCACGCGCCCACCGCGGTCCCGAGCGCGGCCGCGACCGGAGTGCTGGCCGCCTCGACCACAGTGACCCGGCAGCCCCGGCGGGCGGCGGCCGTCGCCAGTTCCGCACCGATCCACCCAGCGCCGACCACGGTGAGCCGGGTTCCCTGGTGCAGGGCTGACCGCAGCTCCAGGGCATCGTCGAGCGTGCGCAAGAAGCGCTGCCGGCCGTTGCCGGGCAGCCCGATGGGGCTGGCTCCGGTCGCCACCACCAGCGCGTCGAAGGGGTACTCGCCGCGGCCGGTCCGCAGCACCGCCTCGCCGAGGCCGGTCGCGGCCTCGGCCAGCCGCAGATCCAGCCCGAGCGCCGCGGGGTCGGCCGCCAGCGTGGTGTCGTCCAGCTCGCCGACCATGAATTTCTTCGTCAGGGGCGGACGGTCATAGGGCGGCCGGGGCTCGGCGCCAATCATCGTTATGGAACCAGCAAAGCCCGCGGAACGCAGTTCCTCAGCGGTGCGCAGCCCGGCCAGCCCCGCGCCAGCGATCACCACCCGCTCCACCCGCACGACCCCTTACGCTAGGGGACACCCGCACCAGCCCGGTACAAGACCCAGCGAACCCGCCCGGGAGCGTTGTCACCGCTGGTGGCTGCGGGAACCCTTAATGACGTTCGCAGGCTGAAATCTGCGGCCACCCCTAGAATTGGGCTGATGGATACGACCCTTGCCCGCCCGCCCATCGGCCAGGTGCTCGATGGCCGATACCGGGTCGAGTCCCTGATCGCGCGTGGCGGCATGGCGACCGTCTATCTCGGCACCGACACGCGGCTGGACCGCACCGTGGCGCTGAAGATCATGCACGCCGAGCTTGCCAACGACGAGGACTTCGTCCGCCGGTTCGTCGGCGAGGCCCGCTCGGTCGCCCGGCTGTCACACCCGAACGTGGTCACCGTGTTCGACCAGGGAGCCGACGGGCGCACGCTGTACCTCGCGATGGAGCACGTGCCCGGCCGGACCCTGCGCGACCTGCTCAACGAGCGTGGCCAGCTCAGCCCGCGCGAGGCACTCGACATCATGGACGGTGTGCTGGCCGGGCTGGCGGCGGCGCACGACGCGGGGATGGCCCACCGGGACATCAAGCCGGAGAACGTCCTGCTCACTGACACGCATGCGGTCAAGGTGGCCGACTTCGGGCTGGCCAGGCTACACGCCGGGGCGAGCCAGACCAAGAGCGGGATGATCATCGGAACGGCTGCTTACCTCGCGCCGGAGCAGGTGTCCGGCGCCAGGACCGATGCCCGTACCGACGTGTACGCGGCCGGGGTGATGCTCTTCGAACTGCTCACCGGCAGGCAGCCGCACACCGGCGACACCCCGCTCGCGGTCGCCTACAAGCACGTCAACGAGGTCGTCCCACCGCCGTCGGGTAGCGTGCCGGGCCTGCCGCCCGCCCTGGACGCCCTAGTGGCGCTGGCGACCAGCAGGGATCCAGAACTACGGCCGGGCGACGCCGGGCAGTTCCTGCGTGCCATCACCGGGGTCCGGCACGGCCTGCCCCTGGGCAGCTTCCCCGTCTCGCCGGCGGCGAGCGGCCCGGGCTCCGCCACCAGCGGCACGCCGCAGGCCGGGCTCGTCATCCCGCCCCGTGGCTGGCCTGAGCAGCCGCCGGCTCGCCCGGGGCAGGACCTGGTCCCCGGCATGGCGCCGCCCGCAAGGCAGTCGTACGGGGCGCCCTACCCCGCCCCGCCGCCCGGCGCACCGGCCGGCCAGGTCCCGGTGGCCGCCACGCAGCAGTTCCAGCCGGACCCCTACCGCCCGGGCAGCCAGCACACGCTCATCGTCTCCGGTGGCCCCGGCATCGGCTCACCCTACGGCCCACCGCCACCGGCCCGTTACCGCGGCCCGTCCGAGCCGCGCCTGCAGCGGCTGCTGTTCAGCCGGCGGCTCGCTTACCTCTCCGCCGGGGTCGCCGCGGTCCTGGTGATCGCGGTACTGGCGTGGTGGCTCACGGCCGGCCAGTACACCAAAGTGCCGCAGGTCGCTGGGATGACCACGGCTACCGCGCAGGCGGAACTGCGCAGCGCCGGGTTCACCGTCACCACCGCCAAGGCCCAGCTGGACAACCGGGTCGCCCAGGGACAGGTGATCCGCTCCAGCCCGGCGGCCGGGGCACAGGTGCAAAAGGGCGCCAGTATCACGCTCTTCCCGTCGGCTGGCCCGCACAAGATCTCCGTGCCCCAGGTGACGGGGCTGGTTCTCGCGGCCGCGCAGGCCGCGCTCCGGCACGCGGGCCTGACCCCGGGCACGGTGCACAACGAGCCGTCGGCCACCATCCCGCCCGGCATCGTGGTCAGCACCGCTCCGGCCGCCGGGGTGTCGTGGCCGCAGCCGCAGCCGGTCACCCTGGTGGTCAGCGCCGGCCCGCCGGTACCCAACTTCGTGGGCCAGCCGCAGCAGGTCGCCGAGCAGTGGGCGCAGGCCAACGGGGTTTCCCTGGACGAGGTCACCACGACCAAGAGTGACGCGCCCCCCCAGACGGTCGTCCGCCAGTCCGTGCCCGCGGGCAGCGCGTTCACCAAGGGCCAGGTCATCATCATCACGATCTCGGCCGGCCCACCCATGGTGGCGGTTCCCAACGTCGACGGCATGCATGTCAGCAAGGCCATCCACCTGCTGGAGAAGCTGGGCTTCACGGTCACCGTCAACACGGTCGGCCCGCTGCAGACCGTCTTCAATTACAGCCCGAACAACCAGGCACCCAAGGGCAGCGCCATCACGCTCTGGGTCGGCCTGTAGCAAGCCGGGCGGCCCGGCCGCGGTCAGTGGCTGGCCGCCGGTGAGGCTAAGCTCTGGGCTCGTGCCAGCGCACCAGCCTCAGCGGCCGATCGGCGCGCATGTCCCGGTGGCCGGCGGCCTGGCGGCCGGCGGCCTGCGGTACGCGGAGGCGGTGGATGCCGAGGCGATCCAGGTCTTCGTCTCCAATCCACGAGGCTGGGCGCTGTCGGCGGGCGACCCGCAGCAGGACGCGGCGCTGCGCGACCATGTGGCACAGGCTGGCCTCAAGGTCTTCGTGCACTCCCCGTACCTGATCAATCTGGGATCACCGGGCGCGCTGACTCGGAAGCGTTCGGCGCAATCGCTGGCGCACTCACTGCGGCGCGGCCGTGAGATCGGCGCGCTGGGCGTTGTCGTTCACACCGGCTCTGCGGTGACCGCCAGCCGGGAGCAGGGCATCCGGCACGTCCGTGAGTGCCTGCTGCCGCTGCTGGACTCGCTCGGCGACGACGGGCCGGACCTGCTGCTGGAGCCCATGGCCGGCCAGGGGCAGATGCTGTGCGCCGTCGCCGCCGATCTTGAGCCCTACCTGGCGGCCCTGGAATGGCATCCGCGGGCCGGACTGTGCCTGGACACCTGCCATGCCTTCGCCGCCGGGCACGACCTGACCGCCCGTGGTGGCGTGGCCGCCCTGCTCGGCACGCTGCTGGAGATAGCGGACCGGGGCCGCACGGATGGGGGCGCCAGCCGCCTGCGCCTGATCCATGCGAACGACTCCAAGGACGGCTGCGGCTCCCGCCGGGACCGGCACGAGAACATCGGCGCCGGCCAGATCGGGACCGGGCCGTTCGGGGCACTCCTGCGGCATCCAGCGACCAGAGGCGTACCTTTCATCGTCGAAACCCCCGGTCCGCGCGATGCCGTGACCGCCGACGTGGCGGCGCTGAAACACCTGCGGGCCGGACGGCGCTGAAAGCCGGGGTGGGTCAGAGCGGCGGGCCCTCCCCCGGCTCTTCCTGGTAGGAGAACCGCTGCTCGCGCCAGGGATCGGCGGAGTTGTGATAACCCCGCTCCTCCCAGAAGCCGCGCCGGTCCCTGGTCAGGTATTCGACCGCCCGCACCCACTTGACGCTCTTCCAGGCGTACCGGCGTGGCACCACCAGCCGGACCGGATATCCGTGCTCGGGCGTGAGCTGTGCACCGTCACGGTGGGTCGCGAGCAAGGTGCGGTCGTCGGCGAAGACGCCGATCGGCACATTCGCGCTGTACCCGTATTCCGCCCACACCATCACATGCGTGACCTCGGGAGCCGGCGGGGCCAGTTCGAGCAGTTCCATGGCGGCGATCCCCTCCCAGGCCACATCGGTGATGGTGAACTTTGTCACACAGTGCATGTCGGCGACGATGTGCACCCGGGGGATCGCGGACACCGCCGCCCAGTCCCAGCGAACCTCCCCGCCGCAGGCAGTGGCCCCGTACACGCACAGGTCCCAGGTTTCCGGGCGGAACGTCGGCACCGGCCCGTAGTGCATCACCGGCCATACCCGCGGGATGCGCTGCCCCGGCGGCAGTGCCGCCGGCCGGGCCGTTTCCTCAGCCAGCGCGGTCTTCCCGGCTGATCCGGCGGCCCCGGCCAGGCCGGTCCCGTCTCGTTCGCTACCTTCATCCGGCGCGCGCCCGGGCGCTGGCGGAGAGTCCACCGGCACCGTCGCACGCGCACGCCCGTCAGTTGCGGGTTCTGCCTGCGTCATGTCTGGCTGACCCCGCCCTTTCTGCCTCGACCCTGGACCAGCCTGGCGCCCGGCCGTCTCCGGCCGTGCAACCCTCGTTGCTACCTTCGCATGCGGGCAACGGCACCCCGCGAGGCACCCCCCGGGTTGTTGAATGCGCTACGCTACATCCCATGCGTGAGCAGTTCTGGTTTTGGTATGGCTACCGGCCCGGCACCCGGACGGTCGCCCGCCAGACTCTGCGCTGACGCGACGACCTCACCGAAGCCCCGGGCCGGAAGGCCCGGGGCTTCTTCCGCTTCATTCAGCGACAGGAGGAGACCCAATGGTCGTGGTGATGGCCCCTGAGGCCACCCAGGAAGACGTGAACGCGATCGTTGATCTGGTACGCACGGCAGGCGGGGAAGCTTTCGTGAGCCGTGGGGTGTCCCGCACGATCGTGGGACTGGTCGGGGACGTCGGTGAATTCGGCGCGCTCAACCTGCGCAGCCGCAGTGGTGTCCTCGACGTGGTGCGGATCTCCGTTCCGTACAAGCTCATCAGCAGGGAGCATCACCCCGACCGGTCGGTGATCAAGGTCGGCGGGGTGCCGATCGGCCCGGACACGCTCACCGTGATCGCGGGCCCGTGTGCGGTGGAGACGCCGGAGCAGACCCTGACCGCGGCGCGGATGGCCAAGGCGGCCGGCGCNNACTTCGCGCTGCTCCAGGCGGTCGGGGCGGCCTCGAAACCAGTCCTGCTCAAGCGGGGCATGAGCGCCACGGTCGAGGAGTGGCTGATGGCCGCGGAGTACATCGCCCAGCGCGGCAACCTCGACATCGTGCTGTGCGAGCGCGGCATCCGCACCTTCGAGACGGCCACCCGCAACACTCTCGACATCAGCGCCGTCCCGGTCGCACAGCGGCTGTCCCACCTCCCGGTGATCGTGGATCCCTCGCACTCCGGTGGCCGGCGTGACCTCGTGCTGCCCCTGACCCGGGCCGCGATCGCGGTGGGGGCCGACGGTGTGATCGTTGACGTGCACCCCGAGCCGAAGATGGCACTGTGCGACGGTGACCAGGCGCTGGTCGATTCCGACATCCGGGAAATCGCCAGTATCACCGCTCACCTGTCACCGCTGATGGGGCGCACCCTCACCCCGGCNNAGGCGGGCGAGTTCTTCGGCCAGGTCGGCCGCTTCCAGCCTCGCCTCGATCCGGCGCAGATCGTCGATCCTCGCCCGGGTCTCCACATGACGGGGCGTCAGCAGCGAGCAGCAGTCCTGGTCGGGCAGCTCTGACAGGGCAAGCGTGCGGATGCGGCGGGCCTCCGCCATGATCTCCACCTTGTCACTGCCGATGAGCGGGCGCAGGATCGGCAACGCGACCGCGTCATCGAGAGCAGCGATGTTCGTGAGTGTCTGGCTGCTCACCTGCCCCAGCGAGTCGCCG
>DPMS01000278.1 GCA_003541285.1 Actinomycetota bacterium | reverse complement strand
CGATGGGAGCCGTGTAAGCCGAGAGGCTTCCGCACGGTTCTGCGAGCGGCGGGGAAACGGACGGCGGTGACACCGAAACCGCGCCCGCAGGCCTACCTCACCCTCCACCGCGAGCGGTCCCTCCCTGTCTTGTCCGCAGCAGCCCAGGCCCGGAACTCACCCCCCGGAAGGACCCCGAAATGATGCAGATGAATGTCGCCCAAGCACTTGACGAGGCATAGGAGCATCGATCCGGCGCATGGCCGTCGCGCGTTTCCCGGTGGCCGCGGGGTCAGGGTGCCTTGATGACGCCCGAGGGCAGGATGCGGGCTGCAGAGGCGCCGAAGTCCTGTGCCGAAAGCTGGGACACGAAGGAGATAGCGCCTCCGCCCGGCACGGGCTGGCCCTGCCCGGTGAACTGGACCGGGTAGATGCGGGCGTGCTCGAAGGCGCCGGTAGCGGACAGCATCACGTGCAGGATCACGCTCATGTCCAGATCGCCGTTGGTGGCGAACTCGTTGTAGCTGGCGAAATTCCCCAGGCTGTAGGCGATCAGATGGTGCCGGTAGAACTGCATCCCGCGCAGCACGTGCGGGCCGCTGGCGATGACCAGGCTGGCGCCGGCCCGGATGGCCATGTGCGCGAACGCCTCCGGGTTGCCCCGGTCCTCGCCGAGGTAGTACTCCTCGTGGCCGGTCACATGGCCGGCGGTGGCGCCCTCGGCGCCCGCGTGCATGTAGACCACGACCACGCCGGCCCGCCCGGCGGCCCGCTTGATCAGCGCCCGCGCCGCCGGGAGGTCCAGGAGGCTGGCGTCGAAGCCGTAGGGCGCGAAGGCCAGGAACGCCACCCGGACGCCGTGGGCCTTGACAACGGTGATCTCGCCTGGCAGCCCGGTCTGGGCCAGGCCGGCCGCGTGGATCGTGCGCACGGTCTGCGCCTGCCCCGTCGCGCCGAAGTCGAAGGAGTGGTTGTTCGCGTCGTTCAGGATGGTGAATCCCGCGTGCTTGAGGTAGCGCACATACCCCGGCGGGTCACGGAACGCGAAACACTCCCCGCTGGGCGCGTGCATCGACGCGCATTTGCTGGTCCCCGCCGTCGTGAGGGTGCCTTCGAGATTGCCGAAGACGATCCGTGCGCCCCGGTTGAGCTCCCGCCTGACCGCGCCGAAATACCCGTGCGGGTCCGGGGGCAGATCGGGGGTGTCCCCGAGCATCGTGTCACCCACCGCCGCGATGGTCACCGGGGCCAGGCGGGCCCGGGCCGCGGTGCCGCCGGACCCTTCGGCGGCGCCAGCGGGATGGGCCGCGGCGGCCGTCGTGGCCCCCCCGGCCGGCTGGCCGGCGGCCGAGCATGCCGCCACACCGAGCGCCGCGGCGAGCATCAGCGCCAGGGCACTCAGGTGTGCCAGGCGCAGCATCGGGGTCCAGAGCCGC
Organism: Actinomycetota bacterium; assembly: GCA_003541285.1. GTDB lineage: Bacteria > Actinomycetota > Actinomycetes > Streptosporangiales > Streptosporangiaceae > UBA9676. Next base: position 3,821 of record DPMS01000278.1, on the reverse strand, counting down.
ACCGGGCCAATCTAGCTGGGCGTTTCGGCACCGGCCCCCGGTTTACCCGCAAGACCGGCGGTCAGGGCGGCCGGACCGGGCGGTCCGTTACCCAACACATGGGCATTGACCCGGAGCACCGAGGGTGATGCCGAAACCGCCGATCGGTACTGCACGTCCTTACGGGAACATCAGACATGGGAGGTGACCATGTCCGCCGATGCCTGTGATTCCATGCTCCGCCGGGTGCGCCACGGCAGCACGAATCCCTCCGCCACCGGCCCGTCCCAGGCGCTGTAGGCGGCGGTGATCCCGCTCAGCGTGTCCTCATTGACGTCCCCGGCCGTGCCGGGGGCGCTGTGCTTCTCGTCATAGCCGTGGCCTGGGTTGCCGACAGAGAAAGCCCACCCGGCCAGACGTTCTGCGTCTAGCCTCGGGCTATCTGGCCATATTGATCATCATGCCCGGCTGGTGCCGCTCGGCGTAGCCGAAGGCTTACCAAGACGGCTCTGGGTTGGGTCGGCAGTGCTGGTCGGCGTCGGCTGGGCCTGGGGGCTAGAACTCGCAGACGTGGGCGCCGCAGCCCCCGCTGTAGGCGTCGTGAATCGCCACTATGGCGCCGGGCGCTGCCTCCGGGCTGGCCAGGGTGAGGACCTGGCCCGGGCGTGCCCCGTAGCGGTAGACGGTGATGCCTTTTACCCCGGCCCGCCAGGCTGCCAGGTAGATCGCCCGCACGTCCGCCGGGGTGGCGTGCGCGGGCAGGTTGACGGTCTTGGCGACCGCTGCGTCCACGTGACGCTGCGCGGCGGCCTGCATCCTCAGGTGCCATTCGGGGGCTATCTCCAGGGCAGTCACGAACGATGCGCGGACGTCGGCGGGAACGGCCGGGAGCTGGCGCACGGTGCCGGTGCGGGCGATCTCGGCCATGAGCTCATCGGAGAAAAAGCCCCGGTCCCGCGCGATGCGTTCGAACAGCGGGTTGGTCTCGGGGATCTGGCGGCCGAGGATATGACGCACATAGGCCAGAGCGAACATCGGCTCGATCCCTGAGGTGGTCCCGGCGATCAGCGAGATGGTACCGGTCGGGGCGATCGAGGTTAGCTGGGCGTTGCGTAGCGGCCCGACGCCGCGGCCCGGGTAGATGCTCTGTTCATACAGCGGGAACGGGCCGCGCTGGGCGGCCAGGCCCGCGGAGGCGCGGTGGGCCTCCTCGGCGATGACCCGGAAGGCGCGGCCGGCCAGCCTGACCGCGGCCGGGGAGTCGTAAGGGATTCCCAGGGTGGCGAGCAGCTCGGCCAGGCCCATCACCCCCAGGCCCACCTTGCGGGCGGCCCGCGCCGGGCCCTCCAGTGCGGGCACCGGGTATCGGCTCACATCGATGACATCGTCGAGGAACCGCACAGCCAGGTGCACACCAGCGCGGAGACGGCCGAAGTCGACCTGGCCGCCGGTGACGAAGCGGGCCAGGTTGAGCGAGCCGAGGTTGCAGGACTCGTACGGCAGCAGCGGCACCTCTCCGCACGGGTTGGTGGCCTCGATCCGCCCCAGCGACGGCAGCGGGTTGCCCCGGTTGATGCGGTCGGTGAACAGCAGGCCCGGGTCCCCGCCCCGCCACGCCGCCTCGCAGATCCGCTCGAACAGCTCCGCCGCCGGCAGCCTGGCCACCACCCGGCCAGTGCGGGGGCTGACCAGGCGGTGCTGGGCGCCTTGTGTCACCGCCCGCATGAAACGGCCAGTCACCGCGACCGACAGGTTGAAGTACTGCAGGCCCCCGGCGCGCTTGGCCTCGATGAACTCGGCAATATCGGGGTGGGAGACATCCAGCACGGCCATCGAGGCCCCCCGGCGCCGCCCGCCCTGCGCCAGCACCCCCGCGGCGGTGTCGAACACCGACAGGAACGACACCGGGCCGCTCGCGGTTCCCCCGGTGCTCGCCACGACATCGCCCCGGGGACGCAGGTGGGAGAAGGAATACCCGGTGCCCCCACCAGCCTGGTGCAGCAGGGCCGCGTGGCCGAGTGCCTGGAAGATCGAAACCAGGGAGTCCTCAAGCGGGAGCACCACGCAGCCCGACAGCAGCCCCAGGCTGGTCCCCGCATTCATCAGCGTCGGGGAGTTCGGCAGGAACTCCAGCCGCCGCAGCGCACCAGCGAACGCCTCCGCCCAGCGGGGCGCCGATCCGGGGCACCAGGCCTCCTCCGCCTCCGCCACACAGGCCGCCACCCGGTCCATCATCTCCCCGGTCGACTCGGCCAGCTTCCCGCGCTCATCCCGCAGCAGGTAACGCTCCTTGAGCACGGCAACCGCGCCGAGGCCGAGCTTGAGATCGTCACGCACCCCGAGCAGTTCCTTCGCCCGGCGCAGTTCCGCATGCCGGTGCCGGTAGACAACATAGGCGCGCGCCACCTCCGGGAAACCCAGCGTCATGAGCGCATGCTCGACAGCGTCCTGGACATCCTCCACACCCGGCGGCCGGCTCCCGAACCGCGCCACCAGCCCGGCACCCACCGCTGCTGCTACCGCCGGGCCAAGCGCCGGGTCAGGCCGGCTAGCCTCACGGGCGGCCCGGGACGCCGCGCCTTCGATCCGGGCAGGATCAAACGGGACGACCACACCGTTGCGGCGGCGCACCCGCCGCGGAAAAGGCTGCACAGCCAACCGCCGCGAGGCGGCAACCGGCCGGCTCATCACCCGCAACACCTCCACCGCGGTTCAGTCCCGCCTGGCAGCATTCCCCAGCAGAATGCCATTGACCAGGGACAAAGGTCCGGGCCAGGGATGGCAAGCGCCCGCCTATGCCAGGCGCTTGGCTCGCCGCTGGATGTGGTTATCGTCCGCAGACTCGGGGTTTCGTTCCAGCCCCAGCTCGGGATGGGCGCGGTCGGCGAGGACGGGGTGCGGGTCATCAACACCGAACTCGTCCGCCTGGCCGGGGTGTCTGAGGACGAACTGGCCGCGGCCCAGGCCCGGGAGCAGGCACAGATCGAAGCAGCACCGCCGGGGTGGGAATCAGGATTCCGCGGTGAGGCCGACGAACTGGCCTGCGTGGACACCCCAGCCCGGTTCGAGGCCAATGGTCAGTTCCACGCCGACTTCTCCATCCTCCGAGCCGCAACAGGGGAGGATCTCCGCTATGTGCGGATCGCCCTCGCGCGGTGCACGAAGCCGCTGTCTCCGTTTCCCCGCGTCTCTGTGGGGGTTCCGATCCTTCCCTGTCACTATGGACAACGCTGAATAGGCGAGCATCATGCCTCGCCCGGCAGCGCTGGCTGCTCATCGGCCACAGTTGAAGAACGTCGGCCTCTGTCCAGGCCATGGCCCCCGTAGGTGCCCCGCCGGGCTGCCGTTCAGGTCGCCATCGGCGACCCCAATCATGCCTGCCGGTACCGGCTGGCCGGATTCACTCCGGGCCGGGTCGGATCCTTGCTCGTCGAATGCGCGCCGGAGCATTGGTGGCAGCCCGGCGACCGGGCCCACGGCCCGGATCCGGCCGGCACGGGCTGGCGGTGTGAACATGTGGCTAGTCAGTTCCTGCTGTCGGCCCGGGTTCGGGGTCTGGGCTGGGTGTGCGGGTGACGCCGATCAGTGTGCGCGGGCCGAGTACCTCGACGTGGATGGTGATGTCGGGGTGCACGAGGTCGGCCTGGGGTCTGGCGCCGTCGCGCCGGTGGAGTGCTTGCCAGGCGGCGGTCCCGGCGGCCCGTTCCAGCACGGGGGTGGGTTCGAGGTAGCCGTGGGCGCCGCGTTTGTGGAGGCGGACGCAAAACGACTCGCCGGGCCGGACCTGCCTGGCGGCGGCGCTCGCGACCGCGTCCAGCATCTGCGCCCGGGCGCTGGGCACC
>DPMS01000534.1 GCA_003541285.1 Actinomycetota bacterium | reverse complement strand
GGCGGCCTCGACGCGCTGGCCCGGGAACTGGCTCCCTGGGACGAGGTGGGCACCGGCCAGCCCGGCCCCGCGCGGGCCACGGTCCGGCTGGTGGAGATGGACGGCGGACCGGGTGTGCCGGGCGTGGCCGGAGTGGGTGGGCCCGCTGGAGTGGGTGGGCCGGCCGGAGAGGACGGGCCGGCCGGAGCAGGTGGGCCGGCCGGAGCAGGTGGGCCGGCCGGAGCGGGCGCAGCGGAGGACGGCGGCTGGCGGATCGAGTTCCTGCTGCAGTCGGTCAGCGACCCGAGCTTGCTGGTGCCCGCCGAGCGGACCTGGGCCGACGACGGCAGCCTGAGCCGGTGGCTGCCCCGGCCGCAGGAACTGCTGCTCGCCGAGCTCGGCCGGGCCAGCCGGATCTACCCGGAACTGGCGGGTGGCCTGCGCCAGGCCCGGCCCTGCGGGCTCGGCCTGGACGCCGACGGCGCCTATCACTTCCTGGCCGCCGCGGCCCCGGCCCTGGACCAGGCCGGGTTCGGCGTCCTGCTGCCGTCCTGGTGGGACAAGCAGGCCAGGCTCGGGCTCACCATGTCGGCGTCCACCCCGGTGGACGGCGTGGTGGACAAGGCCAGCAAGTTCGGCAGGGACCAGCTGATGGAGTTCCGCTGGCAGCTCGCGGTCGGCGACGACACCCTGACCGAGGAGGAGATCGCCGCTCTGGCGGCGACCAAGGCGCCGCTGGTGCGGCTGCGCGGGCAGTGGGTGGCGGTCGACCCCGAGCAGCTCAGGCGCGGCCTGGAGTTTCTCACCCGGCACCGGGACGGGCAGGCGACCGCCGGGGAGATCCTGCGCCTGGCGGCCGCTCACCCCGACGACGGTGACGCCCCGCTGCCCGTCACCGCGGTTCACGCCGACGGCTGGCTGGGAGAGCTGCTGGACGGCAGCGTTCCGCGTCAATGGCGGGGGGTGCCGGTGCCGGCGCATTTCCGGGCCAGCCTGCGGCCCTACCAGGAGCGGGGCCTGGCCTGGCTGGCCTTCCTCTCCTCCCTGGGCCTGGGCGCGTGCCTGGCCGACGACATGGGGCTCGGCAAGACGGTGCAGTTGCTGGCGCTGGAGGCGGTGCACCGCGCCGGCGACCCCGGCGACCCCCCGACGCTGCTGCTGTGCCCGATGTCGCTGGTCGGCAACTGGGAGCGGGAGGCCGCCCGGTTCGCCCCGGGCCTGCGCGTGTACGCGCACCACGGGCGGGATCGCCTGCGCGGCGAGCCGCTGCGCGGCCGGCTGGCACAGTCCGACCTGATGGTCACCACGTACGCCACCGCGACCCGCGACATCGACGAACTCGCCGGCTACCAGTGGCGGCGGGTGGTGCTCGACGAGGCCCAGGCGATCAAGAACAGCCTCTCGCAGGCGGCCAGGGCGGTGCGCCGCCTGAACGCCGGGCACCGGGTCGCCCTGACCGGCACCCCGGTGGAGAACCGGCTGGCCGAGCTGTGGTCGATCATGGACTTTCTCAACCCGGGCATGCTGGGGCCGGCTGAGAAGTTCCGCAGCCGGTACGCGATCCCGGTCGAGCGGCACGGCCTCACCGGGCCGGCCCAGCGGCTGCGCACCGTCACCCGCCCGTACGTGCTGCGCAGGCTCAAGACCGATCCGGCGATCATCAGCGACCTGCCGGAGAAGATCGAGATCAAGCAGTACTGCCGGCTCACCGCCGAGCAGGCCTCGCTGTATCAGTCAGTGGTCGACGACATGATGGACAAGATCGAGAACTCGGAGGGGATCGAACGCCGGGGCAACGTGCTGGCGGCGATGGCCAAGCTCAAGCAGGTGTGCAACCACCCGGCGCTGCTGCTGCACGACCGGTCGGCGGTGGGCAGCCGCTCGGGGAAGGTGATCCGGCTGGAGGAGATCTGCGAGGAGATCCTCGCCGAGGGTGACAAGGCGCTGTGCTTCACGCAATTCACCGAGTTCGCCGAAATGCTGCTGCCGCACCTGTCGGTGCGTTTCGGGACCGATATCGCCTATCTGCACGGCGGGACCCCCAAGAAACGCCGTGACGAACTGGTCGCCAGCTTCCAGTCAGGCGATGGGCCACCGTTGTTCCTGCTGTCGCTGAAGGCGGGCGGCACCGGGCTGAATCTGACCGCTGCCAGTCATGTGATCCACCTCGACCGGTGGTGGAACCCGGCGGTCGAGAACCAGGCCACCGACCGGGCCTTCCGCATCGGCCAGCAGCGCAACGTGCAGGTGCGCAAGTTCGTCTGCACCGGGACCCTGGAAGAGAAGATCGACGAAATGATCGAGGAGAAGAAGGCACTCGCGGACCTGGTCATCCGCGACGGCGAGGGCTGGCTGACCGAGTTGTCCACCCGGGACCTGCGCGAGGTGTTCGCCCTGTCGGAGGAGGCCGCCGGTGAGTAGCACCCGGTTCCTGTCCCTTGCATGCCGGGTGAGCCTGCGGTGAGCTGGTATCCGCCGCCGTCGCGCCCCCGGGCCGTCGAGGGCGGGCTGAAGGCGCGCAGCACGCGCGGTGCGATCGGCCAGACCTGGTGGTCAAGCCGTTTTATCGCCGTTCTGGAGGGCATCGGCCTGGGCAGCCGGCTGCAGCGGGGCCGCAGCTATGCCCGCAAGGGCCAGGTCATCTCGCTGGACCTGGCCGCCGGGATGGTCAGTTCCCTGGTCCAGGGCAGCAGATCCCGGCCCTACCGGGTCCGGATCGGCATCACCGCCTTCGGCAAGCCGGAGTGGGCCAAGCTGGAGCGCGCGCTCGCGGAGAACGCCTGGTACGCGGCCAAACTGCTGGCCGGGGAGATGCCCGAGGACATCGAGGAGGTCTTTGGCGGCCTGGGGCTGTCGCTGTTCCCGGCGGCGGCGGGAGAGCTGTCGATGGACTGCTCCTGCCCGGACTGGGAGGTCCCCTGTAAGCACATCGCGGCCGTGTTCTACCTGCTGGCTGAGGCTTTCGATGACGATCCGTTCAGCATTCTGGCCTGGCGGGGGCGCGAGCGGGACACCCTGCTGGCCAGCCTGCAGGCCGCACGCGGCGACGGGGGGAGCGCCGCGGACTACGGCGAGCGGGCCGGGGTGCCGCTGGCCGACCTCCTCGACACGTATTTCGCCATGCAGGCACCGTTGCCGGTGACGAGCCCGCCCGCCACGTCCAGCGGGGCCATACTGGACCAGCTGCCGGCGGTCGATGTGGCCGTGCGTGGCCGCCCGCTGACAGAGGTGCTGCGCCCGGCGTACGGGGCTTTCGGGGAGCGGGACGAGCCGGCGGAGTGAGGCGGCCGCCACTCCCGCGAAGGACACCGGCGCGGCCGGCGGGTGTCTTACTATGCCCTTTCTGTGAAACGTCCTTATTAATAGGAGGGTAATTTTCGCGGCAGGCCGTGTCCTTGGTAACCCATTCCGGCGGGTCACGCGTCCTACCAAGTGCTGCCAGGTAACTTCACTGTAATTCGTGCTGTCCGCCATCCATGCCGCGGCGCGCTCTGCAGTCAGTCATTCACATTTGGGGGAAATATAACAATGGCGATCGCCATAGGCCGTGTTGCCGTCATCATGCCCACCTACAACGAGCGGGACAACATCGGGACCATGGTGGGCCGCGTCCGCGCGGCGGTCCCGGACGCTGACCTGCTGGTAGCGGACGACAACAGCCCCGACGGNNCTCGCGGGATTCCGCTGGGCACTGGTACGCGGCTACGGCGCGGTCGTCGAGATGGACGCCGACGGGTCCCACCGGCCGGAGGACCTGCCACGGATGCTGGACGCACTGGACGGCGCCGACCTGGTGCTCGGCTCGCGCTGGGTACCCGGCGGGCGGGTGCTCAACTGGCCCAGGTCGCGCGAACTGCTGTCCCGGGCCGGTAACGCCTACGCCCGGCTGATGCTGGGCACCAGCCTGCGGGACATGACCGGCGGCTACCGCGTCTACCGTGCCACCACCCTGGAACGCATCGCACTGGAGGAGGTGCGGTCGCAGGGGTACTGCTTCCAGGTCGACCTGGCGCTGCGGGCGATCCGGGCTGGCCTGGAAGTCATCGAGGTGCCGATCACGTTTGTGGAGCGGGAGCACGGTGCCAGCAAGATGAGCCGGTCGATCGTCGCGGAGGCGTTCTGGCGGGTTGGCATCTGGGGGATCACCGGCCGCTCCCGCCGCCGCCCGGCGGTGGCCGGCCCGGCCGGCGCAGACGTGGGACCTGCCCAGGAGCGGATAGTGGCTGACCCGGTCCGGCCCGCGGGGCACGGCGAGAGTGGTTTGTCCGGTTTGTGACCTGCCTGTTACCGGATCCTGTATACCGATCCCGGGTGCCCCGCGTCTCCACAGTGGCGGCCAGCTCAATTCTCCCTCGCTACCAGCACGGAACGGAAGGAAGGCAATGATGCAGATGCGTTCGCGCATTATCACCGCTCTCGCCCCGGCGGCCGCAGTCGCGGCCCTCGTGGCACCTGTGCTGCTGGCCGGCCCGGCCAGCGCCACCACCCAGCACACGTACACCGTTGTCACCAAGCTGTCGCACCGCTCCGATTCGGGCGGGAACGGCAACTGGGCTTACGACAGCTTCAACCGCACCGCCAAGGTGGTCCTGCGCGGTACGGCGCCGCTGCCGGACTGCGGGGTGGTCAGCGGGCACTGCTACGCCTACACCGCCAGCCTGAGCGACAAGGGCAGCTTCGCCACCATTCCCGGTGCCTACACCCCCAACCAGGGGGCCCCGTTCACCGGCGACACGATCAGCGGCCACCCGCACGGGAACTTCCATGGCTACGGCCTGTTCGGGACGTTCTACGCGAACCAGCTGCCGCATACCGGACTGGTGCCCAGGCACGTGAACGGGGACGCCGACCCGTCCTATCTGTGGCCCACCCTGTTCTTCAGCCCCAGTGCCACGCTGGTGGGCGCCGGCAACGAGAACGACTGGGGATACACCTACCGGACGACCAGCAGGCATCTCCACCAGCGGTGGGTGGACGCGAGCTTCAACAGCGGCGGGCAGGTACCCGCAGCGGGCAACATCAGCGGGTAGCGCCACCTGGCCCGCGACCGCTGGTGGCGGCGGGAGTCCGCAGGCTGCGTGCGCCACAACCGCACCCGCCCCGGCACGGGCCGGGTGCGGTTGTGGCAGGCGATGCGCTCCGGCTCCGTTCGGCGATATGTGCTTCGGCGCGGTCACGATCTCGTTCGGCCTGCGCAGCGTGGCCGGCCCCGATGCCGCCCTGGCCGGGATGCCCCGCGTCACCAGGCCCGGCGGCCGCCTGGTGATCTGCGAGTTCTGGCGGTGACCGGGCCCGGCGCGGTGGCCAACTGGGTCCTTGGCTGCACGGCAGTTCTGGTGGCCGTGTCGCTGGCCGTCGGGCCCATCGGCGGGCTGGGGATCTTGTATCTGGGCGGGGCGGTGCTTCTTGGTGCCGTCTTCGTGGCCACGGCCCGGCGCTTCCGGCGCGATCCAGCGCCCGGGCGGGCCATGGCACTGTTCCACTACTCGGTCACGTACCTGACGCTGTTGTCCGTCTGCGTGGGCGTCGACGCCGTGGTGGGGTGGTAGCCGCGGCTGCCGTGCCAGATTCCGGTCGTGATTCACCCCCTATGCGTCGCTTCACCCGCCCCAAGGCCTGCCCCCCTCGCGGGCATGCTTAGGCTGGGCTGCTCCTCCTCCAGGACCCGGGCGACCCGGCGTAGCAGCGAGCGCAGCGCGGCCTGGGCAACGCGGGTGAGCAGCGCGTCGTCGAGGATGTGGCCCGCCTTGCCGAGTGGCGGGCGGTAGTGCCCGGAGAGGCTGAGTTCACAGCGCTCCTGGTCGAGGCCGGTGAGCCGGAGCTTGCCCTCGAACCGGGGGAATAGCCCCAGTGGGCCGGTGGCCTCCCAGACGAGCGGGATTACAACGCCGCCGTCCGCCTGGGCCAGCTCGCCGAGGTGCACGGCCA
>DPMS01000553.1 GCA_003541285.1 Actinomycetota bacterium | reverse complement strand
GGTGGCGATGGCCATGACGGGCGGGGCCAGTGGATAGGTCCGGCCGTCAACGGTTGCCTGCCGCTACTCCATGCATGCGAGCAGCGCGGACTGGGTCTTCGGGGAGGCCCGGTTGATCTCGTCGCCGACCACGATGTTGGCGAACACGGGACCGGGCTTGAATTCGAACTCACGTCGTTCCTGGTTGTATGCGCTCACCCCGGTGATGTCGCTGGGAAGCAGGTCTGGGGTGAACTGGATGCGCCGGACCGAGCAGTCGGTGGACCGCGCCAGCGCCTTGGCCAGCATCGTCTTGCCCACGCCGGGGACATCCTCGATCAGCACGTGCCCCTCGGCCAGCAGCACCGTGATCGCGAGGCGCACCGCGTCGGTCTTGCCTTCGATGACGGACTCGACGGCGGTACCGACCCGGTGCGCGGCCCGTACCAGGTCGTCAAGCGTGTGGCCGGTGTCGTGCCCGGTATCCAGGGCCACTCGTCCTCCTCGCGTCGCCATCCTGCTCGCGGCACCCGCGCACCTCACCGCGAGCAGTTCCGCCGCAGGCCTGATCGTGCGTACCCGACAGTACGTCTTGCTCGGTCCACGCGCGATTCTCCACCCGGGTTCAGGGCCATGCCTTCTGGCCAGCCAACTCTGCGGTCAGGTGGAGCGCGGGGGGAGCAAGGGGATTGGACGGTGGGGGATTGTGGGGTACAGTGGAGCGCGGTGGGGTACCGGGGTCACCTGGTGGTCCACCGGCACGGTCAGGGGGAGCGGGAGGTGAGTGCCGGTGTTCCTGGGCACTCATACGCCTCGCCTGGACGAGAAGGGACGGCTGTTCCTGCCGGCCAAGTACCGCGAGGAGCTTGCGGGAGGACTGGTGCTCACCAAAGGCCAGGAACGCTGCCTCTACGTTTTCCCCGCAGCGGAGTTCGCGCGGATCACCGAGGCTCTGCGCACCGCGCCGGTGACCGCGAAAGCGGTGCGGGACTACAGCCGGGTCTTCTTCGCCAGCGCTTCCGATGAAGTGCCTGACAAGCAGGGCCGGGTGACGATCCCGCAGGGGTTGCGCGACTATGCCGCGCTGGAGCGGGACTGCGTTGTGATCGGTGCCAACACGCGGCTGGAGATCTGGGACGCCGCCGCCTGGGCGGCCTATGAGGCCGATCAGAACGAGGCGTTCTCAGCGGCGTCAGAGGAGGTGCTGCCTGGCGTTCTGTGAGTGATGCCGGGTGACCGGCGTCACTGTGTCCGGCGAGGTCTCCACCCGCGCCTGGGTGATCAGATCGGCTGGCGCCACTTCCCCGGCGCCAGGCGATGTCCGGGCCGCCCGCGCGCAGCGCGGATGGAGACCTGGCCGGGCACACCGCAGAAGCCAGTGCTCAGCACGGTGGCAGGCGGCACCGTGACAGGCCGCGGCCTGGCGGGCAGCGCAGTGGCAGTCAGCACAGCGAAAGGGGGGTTGATGGGCCCGGAGCCAGCCGCGCACGTGCCGGTCATGCTTGACCGGGTTCTTGCGCTGTTCGCGCCTGCCCTCAACCCACCCGGGGCGGTCCTGGTGGACGCCACCCTCGGCCGCGGCGGGCATGCCCGTGCGCTGCTGGAGGCACATCCCGGGCTCGCGCTGGTGGGGCTGGATACCGACGAGACCGCGATCACCGAATCGGCCCGGCTGCTCGCCCGCTACGGCGGCCAGGTGACGCTCGCCCATGCCGTCTACGACCAGATCGCCGAGGTACTTGCCCGCCAGGGCGTGACACAGGTCCAGGGAGTTCTCTTCGACCTCGGGGTCTCCTCACCTCAGCTCGACGAGCCGGGCCGGGGGTTCGCCTACTCCTACGACGCCCCGCTGGACATGAGGATGAACCGGTCCCAGTCGCTGACCGCCGCCGAGGTGCTCAACACCTACCCGGCTGACCGGCTCGCCCGCGTGCTGCGCGAGTACGGGGAGGAGCGTTACGCGCACCGGATCGCCGAAGCGGTGGTGCGGGCGCGGACCCGGGCGCCGTTGACATCAACCAGTCAGCTCAACGAGATCATCCGCGACTCGATACCCGCCCCCGCACGCCGCAGCGGGGGACATCCGGCCAAGCGCACGTTCCAGGCGCTGCGGATCGAGGTCAANNGCCGTCAAGCGTGCACTCACCGCCCGCGCGGTGGACACAACGCCACCTGGGCTGCCGGTGCCGCTGGCGGAGGCACGGCCACAGTTCAAGCTGCTCACCCGGGGCGCGGAGCGGCCGTCCGCAGAAGAAGTGGCAACCAACCCGCGAGCCGCTTCCGCGCGCCTGCGGGCAGCCGAACGGATCAGGGAAGCCGCGTGAGCGCGGCAGCACCCGGCCAGGGGCCCGGCCCGGCTCACCCGGTCCGGGTGAACGGGGTCCGGGTGAACGGGAACGGGGTCCGGGCGAACGGGGTCCGGGTGAACGGGAACGGAGCCCGGGCGAACGGGGTCCGGGCGAACCGGACCGGGGCGGGCGAGGACGGGACGATCCAGGTCAGGGGGGAGGCACGGTGAGCGGGGGGACGGACGTGACGACGCGGACACGGCGTGCACCGGGAACGGCGCCGGGGACGCCTGGGGCACGCGCACCAGCACCCGGCGGCCAGCGGCGCTCACCGGCCGGCCGGCCAGCGCCCGGCACCCGGCCAGCCCAGGGCACCCGGTCAGCGGCGGGGGGGAGGGCCAGGGGCGGCGGGACCCGGCTCGGCCCGGCCGCCGCTGACGCTCGGGTACGGCCAGGCCGGCCCACCGTCAGCCCGCCACTGCCAGCGGGCGGGGCGGCGGCCCCGGCCGCGGTCCCGTTCTCCCGGACCCCCTTCGTCTTCCTGATCGTCGGGCTGCTCGGCGGCGGCCTGCTGTGCCTGCTGCTGGTCAACACGATCCTGGATACCGGGTCCTTCCAGATCACCAGGCTGCAGCAGGACAACATCAGCCTGGCCCAGCGCACTCAGGCACTCCAGGCCCAGATCGCGGCCGAGGAGTCGCCATCGCTGCTGGCCGCCAGGGCGAGCCAGTTCGGGATGCGGGAGCCTGGGCTGCTGCATTTCCTTGACCTGAAGACAGGCAGGATCGACAGCCAGCCGTCGCACATGCCGGACGTGCGTGTCGTGCCGCCTGGATACTCGCCGTGAACCCGGCAAGCGGAGGTGGCCGGGAAGGCCGGGACCGCCCCTCGGGTGCGGCCCGGCCACCAGCCACTTCCGGGCCCCGCCGTCCCAGCGGCGGCCGTCAGGGTGCCCCCGGTCCCCGTGCCCGCGGAGGTGGCCCCGGTGCGGCCAGCCCCCGGCCGCGTGCGGCTGGCCAGGCGCGGCTGCCTGGAAACGGGGCGCGCCGGCCTGGGCCCGGCCGGGCCGGGCCTCCCGGCCGCCGCGATCCCCGCCGCGGTGGCCCTGGTGGCCCGCCCGGGCCCCCGCGCCGTGGCAGCATGCGCCGTGGCAGCCCCACCCGGCGGCTGCGCATCAGCCTGCTCTGTGTCGGCTTCGTTCTGTCACTGGTCGCGGCGAGGCTCGTTCAGCTGCAGGGCCTGGACGGGGCCAAGTACCAGGCGATGGCCGAGCAGAACCGGCAGCACCAGATTTCTGTGCCGGCCGAGCGGGGCGAAATCACCACCGCTGACGGCACGATCCTGGCGATGACCATCCTGACGGACACGGTGACCGCCGACCCGACGCAGATCACCGGGTCGGCCCCCGGGCAGACCGCGCTGGAGCAGCGGCAGCAGGTGGCGAACGCCCTGGCAGGACCGCTCGGGATGCCGTCGGCCACCGTGCTGCACCTGCTCCAGCATCCCAGTTCCCGCCACTATGTGCTGCTGGCACAGAGTGTCCCCACCAGCACGGGCGCCCGCATCGCCGCCCTCATGGCCAAGCTCAAAGTGGTCGGCATCTACCTGACACCGACCTACACCCGTGATTACCCAGCGGGCGACCTCGCTGGCAACCTGCTCGGATTCACCACCTTCACCGCGCAGGGTGACATGAAGGGGCGCGCGGGCATCGAGGAGTCCGCCAACCGGCTGCTGGCCGGCCGCGATGGCCGGGAAGTCGTGGAGACCGGCACAAACGGCCAGCCGATCCCGCTGGCCGCGGACCGGGTCCGGCCCATGGTGGCGGGCGGCAGTGTCCGGCTGACGATCCTCGCCGGCCTGCAGTGGGAGGCGCAACGAGCGTGCGCGCGGCAGGTCCGCCTGGCCCGCGCTGACAGCTGCACGGTGGTGGTCATGCAGCCAGCCACCGGGAAGATCCTCGCCCTCGCCCAGTACCCGGGCTGCCGGCCGTCGGACCTGGCGTGCGCCGCTGCCACCCAGGATCTGCCGGTGTCGGCCATCTTCCCGCCAGGCAGCACCGCCAAAGTGATCACGGCTGCCGCCGCGCTCGAGCACGGCCAGACGCCGACGAGCGCCTATACCGTCCCGGAGCAGATCGTCGTGGGCGGGTTCGCCTTCCACGATGCTGACCCGCACCCGACCGAGCGGCTAACCCTGGCCGGCATTCTGGCGCACTCCAGCAACGTGGGAATGGTCCAGGTCGCAGAACACGTGACCCCGCAGGTGCAGTACGACTACTACCGGGCGTTCGGCGTCGGGGTCCCGACCGGGCTGCCGCTGCGGGACGCGAGCAGCGGCATCCTCCCGCCGCCGTCGAAGTGGTGGGGAGACCAGCGGTACACACTGGCGTTCGGCCAGGGGGTGGCGGCTACGGCGGTGCAGATGGCCAGCGTCTACGCGACCATCGCCAACGGCGGGGTCAGGGTGCAGCCGGCGATCATCGCTGGCACCACGGCCGCCGGTGGCCGGTACGTCCCGGAGCGGCGCCCGCCCAGTCACCGCGTCATCAGCGCCACCACCGCCAAGGAACTGAACGACATCCTCCAGCAGGTGCCCATGCTTGATGCGACGCTGGCCAACCAGCCCTGGGGCGAGATCCCCGGTTACTCGGTCGCCGCCAAGACCGGGACCGCGCAGATGTGGGATCCCCGGGCACATTGCCTGTGCCAGTACGGGTCGAGCTACATCGGCCTGGCACCGGCCAGCAACCCGCAGGTGGTGGTGGCGGTCAACATCCAGAACCCGCGTAGCCCTGATTACTTCGGCAATGCCGTGGCCGGGCCGGTGTTCTACCATGTCATGAAATTTGCCCTTGGGACGCTGAAGATCCCGCCGGATCGTGCCAAGCGTCCCAACGTCCGGCTCACCGGACCGTGATCAGCGGTAGCCTCGGCCCGTGCTTGCGGATCCGCGTCCACCTGACGCCCCCGGACGGCCACTGTCCGGTCTGGCCGAAATGCTTGGCGTGGCCACGGCCGCCCACGCCGGGCCTGACCCGTTCACCGGGCCCGATGGGCCGCTGATGGTGTCAGGCGTCACGCACGACTCGCGCCGGGTCCGGCCGGGTGACCTGTATGCCGCGTTGCCGGGTGAGCATCACCACGGTGCGCAGTTCTGCCTGGAGGCGGCAGGAGCCGGCGCGGTGGCGGTGCTCACCGATCCCGCCGGGCGGTCCGAGGCGCGGCGGTGCGGGCTGCCCGTCTTCGTGGTCGCCGATCCCCGGGCGAGGCTCGGGGAGGTCGCGGACTGGGTGTACCGGCATCCTTCCAGAAGACTGCTGCTCATTGGCGTGACCGGGACCAGCGGCAAGACCACCAGCAGCTACCTGCTGGAATCCGGGCTGCGGCGGGCCGGCCACCTCACCGGGCTGGCGGGCGGGGTGGAGATCCGGGTGGGCGACGCCACCGCGGAGAGCCGGCTCACCACCCCGGAGGCGACCGACCTGCAGGCACTGTTCGCGCTCATGGCCGCCCGTGGCGTCACCGCCGCCGCGATGGAGGTGTCCAGCCATGCGCTGGCGCTCGGCCGCGTCCTCGGCACTTCCTATGACGTTGCCGTCTTCACCAATCTCTCGCAGGACCATCTGGACTTCCACGGCAATCTCGACGAGTACTTCGCCGCGAAGGCCACGCTGTTCACGCCCGGCTACACCCGGGTGGGGGTGGTGAACGCCGACGACCCCTACGGCCGTCAGCTCGCGGAGTCCGCGCCGATCCCGGTCACCACCTTCTCGGCCAACGGTGATCCGGCCGCCGACTGGCGGGCCGCCGATGTGCGGTGCGGTGCCGATGGCAGCACGTTCCGCATCATCGGGCCCGGTGGGGTGGAGGCGGACGCCGCCGTCGCCTTGCCCGGGCCTTACAACGTCGCGAACGCCCTGGGGGCGATCGTGGCGCTGGTGGAGGCCGGGGTTCATCCGGCGACGGCAGTGTCCGGGGTGGCCGCCTGTCCCGGGGTGCCCGGCCGGCTGGAGCGGGTCGAGGCAGGCCAGGACTTCACTGTGCTGGTGGACTATTCTCACAAGCCAGGCGCGGTAGAGGCCGTGCTGACGGCCTTGCGTCCGGTGACGGGCGGCCGGCTGACCATCGTGCTGGGCTGCGGCGGGGAGCGGGACAGGGCCAAGCGGCCGCTGATGGGCGCCGCTGCGGTTCGCCTGGCCGACGTGGCGATTCTCACCAGTGACAACCCGCGCTCGGAGGATCCACTGGCCATACTGGCGGAGATGCTGGCGGGGGTGCTCACGGTGCCGGACGCGCAGCGGGCACGCCTGATCATCGAGCCGGACCGGGCGGCGGCGATCGGCCTGGCTATCGCCATGGCCGCCAAGGGAGACGTCGTCGTGGTGGCGGGCAAGGGGCATGAGCGTGGTCAGTATGTCGGCCGGTCGGTGATTCCCTTCGACGACCGCGAGGTGGCGGGTGCGGCAATCATGCGCCACCATGGGCTGCCTGCCCCTGACGAGGGGGAGCGGCCGTGGGAGGGGGAGGATTGATCCCGCTCTCGCTGGCGGCCGTGGCCGAGATCACCGGCGCGCGGCTGCACCTGGTCCCCGACCCCGGCGCCGTAGTGGCGGACTCGGTGGTGATCGACTCGCGCGCCGCCGGGCCCGGCTCGCTGTTCGCGGCCCTGCCCGGGCAGCGGGCGGACGGGCATGATTTCGCGGCGGCCGCGGTGGCGGCCGGCTCGGTCGCTGTCCTGGCCAGCCGCCCGACAGACGCGCCCACGCTCATCGTGACCGACGTGCCGGCCGCGATGGCCCGGCTCGCCAGGACGGTCGTGGACCGCCTGCCAGGCCTGGCCATCGCCGGGATCACCGGCTCGGTCGGTAAGACCACCACGAAGGACCTGGCGGCTCAGCTGATCGAGCCACTGGGGCACACCATCGCGCCGCAAGGTTCTTTCAACAATGAGATCGGTCATCCGCTGACCGTGCTGCGTGCCGCCGCCGACACGCGGTACCTGGTGCTGGAACTGTCGGCGCGTGGCGCCGGGCATATCGCGGCCCTGTGCGAGGTCGCACCGCCGGCGCTCGGCGTGGTGCTGCGGGTCGCCTACGCGCACGCGGGCGAGTTCGGCGGCCTGGCGGAGGTGGCACGCGCCAAAGGTGAGCTGCCCGCCGCCTTGCCCGCGCACGGCGTGGCACTGCTGAACGCCGATGACCCGCATGTGCTGGCGATGGCGCAGCGGACGGCGGCCCGGGTGGTGACGTTCGGCACCGGGCCGCAGGCGATGGTGAGGGCGCAGGACGTGCGGCTGGACGAGCAGGGCAGGCCAGAATTCACGCTGGTCGCGCCGGAAGGCTCGGCTCCGGTGCGGCTGCGCCTGTTCGGCGAGCACAACGTGGTCAACGCGCTGGCCGCAGCGGCCCTGGCGTGCGAGCTGGGGCTGGATGTGGCCGCGGCCGCCGCTGGGCTGTCCACGGCTACCGCCCGGAGCAGATGGCGGATGGAAGTCACGCAGCGGCCGGACGGGGTGACCGTGATCAACGACGCCTATAACGCCAACCCGGAGGCGATGGCCGCCGCGATCGGGACCCTGGCGGCCATGGCAGCCGGGCGGCGGGCATACGCGGTGCTCGGCCCCATGTACGAGCTGGGCGGCGAGTCGTGGGCGCAGCACGAGGAAGTGGGCAGGCTGGCCGCGCAGGCGGGCGTCGAGGGCCTCATCGTGGTCGGCGAGGACGCTTCGCCGATCCTCGCCGGGGCCAAGGCAGAACGCTCGTGGCGGGGGGAACTGCTCGCGGTGCCTGATGTGGGCAGCGCGGTGGAGGCACTGGGCGCACTCCTGCGGCCGGGGGACGCGGTGCTGGTCAAGGCGTCCAGGTCGGCCGGGCTGGAACGGGTGGCGCTGGCGCTGACCGGGGAGGCCGGGCAGTGAAATCCATCCTGGTGGCGGGCGGGGTCGCCTTGCTCCTGGCGCTGTTCGGCACGCCGCTGGCGATCAAGGTCTTCACCCGGCGTGGATACGGCCAGGCGATCAGGGAGGAGGGCCCAGCCGGGCACGCCACCAAGCGTGGCACGCCCACCATGGGCGGGACGGTGATCGTGATCGCCTCCCTCGCCGGGTACTTCGTGGGCAATCTCGCCTTCGCGCAGGTGCCCTCGGTCTCCGGGCTGCTCGTGATGATGCTGATGGCTGGCCTGGGCGTGGTCGGTTTCATCGACGACTTCATCAAGATCTACAAGCAGCGCAGCCTGGGCCTGCGCAGCAGTGCCAAGCTGGCCGGCCAGGCGGTGGTCGGCGCGGTGTTCGCCGCGCTGGTGGTGGTGCCCCGGTTCGCGGATGGGTACGACATAACGCCTGCCGACCTGCACATCTCGTTCCTGCGGGACTTCGGCCCCACGCTCGGGCTGGCCCCGTTCGTGCTGTGGATCGTCATCCTCATCGCGGGCACGTCGAACGCCGTGAACCTCACCGACGGCCTGGACGGGCTGGCGACCGGCGCCGCGTGCCTGGTGCTCGCCGCCTACGTGCTGATCGGCAACTGGCAACTGCGCAACGACTGCACCAGCTTCCTGGCCCCGCACTGCTACGCGGTGCGCGACCCGCTGGACCTGGCCGTGGTCGCCTCCGCTGTCCTCGGCGCCTGTTTCGGCTTCCTGTGGTGGAACGCGCCACCGGCCCGCATCTTCATGGGTGACACCGGGTCGCTGGCGCTCGGCGGGGTGCTGGCGGGCCTGGCCGTCTGCACGAAGACCCAGCTGCTGCTGGCCATTCTCGGCGGCCTGTTCGTGGTGATCGCGCTGTCGGTGATCATCCAGGTGGGCTCGTTCAAGCTGACCGGGCGGCGGGTGTTCCGGATGGCGCCCTTGCAGCATCACTTCGAGTTGCTCGGCTGGGCCGAGACCACGATCGTGATCAGGTTCTGGCTCATCGCCGGGCTGTTCGTGGGGCTCGGCCTCAGCATCTTCTACGTGGAATGGATCCCGAAGTGAGCAGGAACGGGCCTGCCGTCGTGCTCATGCGCGACACGCGCCCGATGTCCCGCTGATCAGGCCGCTCAGCCCGGACACTGGGATCATGGACCGAGTCGAGGAAGCGGCACGGCCAGGCAGGCGGGGGAGGGTGGCCCGGCCCGGCACGCGGAAGAGGGCGGCGCGGCCCGGCCAGAGCCCGCCGCCTGAGCCCGGCACTGCGGGCGACCGGCCCGTGAGCCTGCTCGCGATGCTCGACCGGCCGCTGATCTCCTACTACCTGATCCTGGGCATCAGCACGCTGCTGCTCGCGCTGGGGCTGGTGATGGTGCTGTCGACCTCCTCGGTCTACCAGCTGGACCAGGGAGCGCCGCCGTATTCAGGCTTCCAGCACCAGCTGCTGGGGGTGGGGCTGGGCCTGCCCTGCATGTGGCTCGCGGCCCGGTCCTCGACCGGCGTCTTCCGCGCCGCCGCATATCCGCTGATGTTCGTCGCCATCCTGGGGCTGCTGCTGGTCCCGATCATCGGCACTAAGTCCGGGGGCGTCACCCGCGAACTGCAGATCGGCCCGTTCCCTTTCCAGCCGTCCGAGCTCGCCAAACTCGCCTTCCTGCTGTGGGCCGCTGACCTGCTCGCACGCAAGGAGAAGCTCGGCCAGCTCGACGACTGGCGGCATCTGCTGATCCCGCTGCTGCCCGGGGCAGGCGCGCTGTGCATGCTGGTGATGCTCGGGGACGACCTCGGCACGACCTTCCTCATGCTGGTCATCTTCCTGGCGCTGCTGTGGGTGATCGGCACCCCGGCCCGGCTGTACCTGGGCATCCTGGCCATGATCGGCCTGGTGCTGCTGATCCTGATCGTCGTCGCCCCGTACCGGTTCGAGCGGCTGAGCATGTTCTGGCACCCGCAGGGGCTCCCGAACGGCCCGGACATGCAGAGCATCCAGGGCAAGTGGGCGGTCGGGTCCGGCGGCTGGTTCGGGGTGGGCCTCGGCGCCAGCAGGCAGAAGTGGGGCTACGTGCCCAACGACACGACCGACTTCATCTTCGCCATCCTCGGCGAGGAACTGGGCCTGATCGGCACCCTGTGCGTGTCGGTGCTGTACGGCGGCCTGGCGTTCGCCGGACTGAGGATCGCCCGCCGGGCGCAGGACACGTTCGTGCGGCTCGCCGCGGCCGGCGCCACCGCGTGGATCGTGGTGCAGGCCATGGTGAACATCGCGGCCGTGCTGGGATTGCTGCCGATCACCGGCGTCCCGCTCCCGCTGGTCTCCTCCGGCCTGTCGTCGCTGCTGGTGACGATGGTGACGCTTGGCATGCTGATGTCGTTCGCGAAGGCGGAACCCGGTGCCAGGCAGGCACTTGCCGCTGCTGGTCCCGGCGCCGCACGCCGCGCCCTAAGCTGGCTGAGCCTGGACCGCCGGCGCGAGTAAGAGCCGGGATAGCTCTGGGCGGCACGCAGCCTGTGAACGAGGAGGCCCTGGCGATGAGCGTGGTACTTGCCGGTGGCGGCACTGCTGGTCATATCGAGCCGGCCCTGGCGCTCGCGGATGCGCTGCGGAGGGCGGAGCCCGGCATTCCCATCACCTGCCTGGGCACCGAGCGCGGCCTGGAGACCAGGCTGGTCCCGTTGCGGGGGTATGAACTCGCGCTGATCCCGGCGGTCCCGCTGCCCCGCAAGCTCACCCCCCAGCTGCTGTCGGTGCCCGGCCGGCTGGCCGGCGCGGTCAGGGCCGCGGCGGATGTGCTGGACCGGGCCAGGGCCGAGGTGCTGGTCGGGTTCGGCGGTTACGTGGCCCCCCCCGCCTATCTGGCGGCCCGGCGCCGCCACGTGCCGATCGTGGTGCACGACGCGAACGTGCGGCCGGGGCTTGCCAACCGGATCGGCGCCCTGTTCACCCGGCACGTGTTCACCGCCCACCCGACTACCAAACTGCGGTACGCCACCTGCATCGGCATCCCGCTGCGGCGGGAGATCGCCGGCCTGGACCGGCTGGCCCTCGGAGACAAGGCGCGCGAGCATTTCGGGCTCCGCCCCGACCTGCCTGTCCTGCTGGTCACCGGCGGGTCCCAGGGCGCCCGGTCGCTGAACTTCGCGGTGCTGGATGCCGCCGACTGGATCCGTGGGGCGGGTATCCAGGTGCTGCACATCCTCGGCCCGCGCAGCGGCATCGAGGTGCGCATGCCCCCAGGTAACACGCCCTACATCACCCTCCCGTATGTGGACCGGATGGATCTCGCCTATGCCGCGGCCGACTTCGCGCTGTGCCGCAGCGGGGCGATGACCTGTGCCGAACTCACCGCGGTGGGCCTGCCCGCGGCGTATGTCCCGCTGCCGCACGGCAATGGCGAGCAACGGCTGAACGCGCTGCCCATTGAGCGCGCCGGGGGTGGGCTCATCATCGACGACGCGGCGCTGACCCCGGAATGGATCCGCGACGTCCTGGTGCCGATCCTGCTCGATCCGGACCTGGTCGCGGCCATGTCCGAGGCCGCATCGGAGATGGGGGCCAGGGACAGCGACGAGTGGCTGGCGGCCGAGGTGCTGGACGTCATACGGGGCCGGCGGTGAGGGGAGCCCCCCGCCCCGGCCTGGGCCCGGTGAGCTGAAGTGGGACTGGTCACACCGGTTGCCCCGGTTCCGCTGGCCGAACTCGGCCGGGTGCACTTCACCGGTATCGGTGGCGCCGGCATGTCCGGGATCGCCCGCATCATGATCGCGCGTGGGGTGACGGTGTCGGGCAGCGACTCGGCCGGCAGCGACCTGCTAGCCTCGCTGGCCACCCTCGGGGCCGACGTGCATGTCGGGCACGCCGCGGCCAACGTGGCCGGCTCCGACACGGTCGTCGTCTCGTCGGCGATCCGCTCCGGCAACCCCGAACTGGCCGAGGCGCACGCCCGCGGGCTGCGGGTCCTGCACCGGGCGGCGGCGCTCGCCTCGCTGATGCTGGGCAGGCGCGGGGCGGCGGTGGCCGGCACGCATGGCAAGACGACCACCACGTCGATGCTCACCACCGCGCTCCGGCACTGCGGCGCTGACCCCGGCTATGTCATCGGCGGCATTCTCACCGAGACCGGGCTGGGCGCGCAGGACGGAGCCGGGGAGGTGTTCGTCGCCGAGGCGGACGAGAGTGACGGCTCCTTCCTCATGCTGTCCCCGGAGGTGGCGATCGTCACCGGCGTGGAAGCCGACCATCTGGACAACTACGCCGGCCTGCCGGAGATAGAGGCCGCCTTCGCCGCCTTCACCCGCCGGATCGTTTCCGGCGGTGTGCTGGTCGCGTGCGCGGACGACCCTGGCGCACGGTCCCTCGCCGCGGCCGCCGCCGGGCTGCCGATCCGGGTGCGGACCTATGGCGAGGCGGACGATGCCGACTACCGGATCACCGCTGTCCAACCGCGCGGCATGAACGTGGGCCTGGAAGTCAGCGGTGCACCCGAGGCCGGGTCCGGGGTGCGGCCAGTGGCGCGGCTGGAGGTCGCCGTCCCCGGCCGTCACAATGCGCTGAACGCCACTGCCGCCTACGCCGCCGCTATCGAACTCGGTCTTCCCGCTGGGCAGATCGCCACTGGGCTGGCTGCCTACCGGGGCGCGCGCCGGAGGATGGAGCCCAAGGGTGAGGCGGCGGGAGTGCTGGTGCTGGACAGCTACGCCCATCACCCCACCGAGATTGCCGCCGATCTGCGGGCGGCGCGCGACATCCGCGGCGGCGGGCGGGTCATCGCGATCTTCCAGCCTCACCTGTTCAGCCGTACCAGGATCTTCGCCGCCGAGTTCGGCGAGGCGCTCGGCCTGGCCGACGAGGTGGTCGTGCTGGACGTCTACGCGGCGCGTGAGGATCCCGAACCTGGTGTGACCGGCGATCTCGTGGCCAGCGCCGTGCCTGGCGGGCGGGCGGTCTTCCTGCCTGACTTCCAGGCCGCTCCCACACTGCTGGCGGACATTGCGCGGCCGGGGGATCTCATCCTGACCATGGGTGCGGGTGATGTGACCACGCTGGGCCCGCTCATCGTGGCGGCGCTGGGCGCCAGGGCCGGTACGCCAGGATGACCGGAACACCACGGCCGCCGGGACCGCCGCCTGCGCACGGTGCCAGGGCTGCCGGCCCGCGGGTGCGGGAGGGCGCGGGGGGGAGAACGGCCGCGGGGGGGCCAGGAACAGCCGCCGGGAGCAGCGCGGGCCCAGGAGATGGCGCAGGCGCTGGGGGACAGGCAGCGGGGGGCGGGCCGCCGCGGATGGGGTGGCGGGCCGCCTTCTTCGGGATCGCCGCAGTCGCCATTGTTGCGGCGGTGGCCTGGGCACTGCTGGGATCGCGGTTCCTGATCGTCCGGTCGGTCAAGGTCAGCGGCACTGGCCCGCTGGTCTCGCGGGCCCGGGTGCTGGCGGCGGCACAGATCCCGGCCGGGCTGCCGCTCATCCGGGTCAACACCGCAGCCGTGGCACAGCGGGTCGAGCGGATCACGCAGGTCCAGTCGGCCCGGGTCAGCAGGGACTGGCCGTCCACGGTGGCGATCACGATCCAGCCCCGTACCCCCGTGTTCACAATGACGGTTCCCGGCGGCTACGCACTGGTGGACTCTTTCGGCGTGGATGTTCGGCAGTCCGCCCGGCGCCTGCCGGGGTTTCCCCTGCTCACTGTGGGCGGTAGCGCGCCGGGCTGGCCGGGCTGGCAGAGCGTGCCCGGTGGGTCAGCGGCGGGTTCGCGCCGGCCCGCAGGTCCGGGCACGCACTCGGGTCCGGGTAAGCACAGCGTTTCGCATAAGCACAGCGCTCCGGGTACGCACAGCGTTCCGGCTACGCACAGCGGTCCGGCTACGCACAGCGGTCCGGGCGGCTCCGGCGGGCGAGCCGGCCAGGGCGGTTCAGGCGGCCAGGGCGGTCCGGCTGGCTCAGGCGGCCAGGCGGGCTTGGGCACCCCCGCCACCCCCGGCGGCCAGGCTGGGACCAGCGCCCTGTCCGGTTCCCTGCGGGGAAGCCCTCAGATCCGTGCCGCGGCGACGGTGCTGCGCGAACTGCCGTGGTGGATCGCCCGGCACGTCCAGGCGGTCTGGGCAGCGACTCCGTCGGATGTGTCCGTGCGGCTCGCGAGCGGGATCATGATCGTCTGGGGAGACCCGGCCCGGCCGGGCGAGAAAGCGAAGGAACTGGCCGTGCTTCTGCACCGGCGCGCCCGCGTCTACGATGTCAGCGGTACCGGCACCGCGGTGACCTGGGGATGACACAGACGGGGAGAAACGGGCCGGAAGCTGGAAAGCCTGGGCACGGCACTAGGCGGCCAGCGATTCCCCCGCGCGGGTTCACGCGTGGCGAGTTGACCCTGGTCCCGGGCAACCCTACTGTCCGTATCAATTGCCAGCATAGCACAACTCTGAGTCTCAAGTTGAGAGTGAGGGTTTGGGATCCACTGGAAATCGCGGGAAATGCCCAGCCGACGGCTATGGGGGCATACTTCGTCGGACTGCTGACACGGCTGATTCCCTGGCTAGGCGGATACACCGGCCGTGAAGCGGTGGGCAGGAACACGATAGAGGCAAACGAGCGGAAAGGGCCCTCCTCGTGGCAGCACCGCAGAACTATTTGGCGGTCATCAAGGTCGTCGGTATCGGAGGGGGCGGCGTCAATGCCGTGAACCGGATGATCGAAGAGGGGCTCAAGGGCGTTGAGTTCATCGCGATCAACACGGACGCGCAGGCGCTCCTCATGAGTGACGCCGACGTCAAGCTTGACGTCGGGCGCGAACTCACCCGCGGGCTCGGCGCGGGCGCCAACCCCGAGGTCGGCAACCGCGCAGCCGAAGACCACCGCGAAGAGATCGAGGAAGTCCTCAAGGGCGCCGACATGGTCTTCGTCACCGCCGGGGAGGGCGGCGGGACGGGCACGGGGGGAGCGCCGGTGGTCGCGAATGTGGCCAGGTCGCTGGGTGCGCTCACGATCGGTGTGGTGACGCGCCCGTTCGGGTTCGAGGGCAAGCGCCGGGCATCGCAGGCCGAACTGGGGATCGAGCGCCTGCGCAGTGAGGTGGACACCCTGATCGTGATCCCGAACGACCGCCTGCTGTCCATCTCCGACCGGCACGTCAGCGTGCTCGATGCGTTCAAGGCGGCCGACCAGGTGCTGCTGTCCGGTGTGCAGGGCATCACCGATCTGATCACCACCCCAGGCCTGATCAACCTGGACTTCGCCGACGTGAAGTCGGTCATGTCCGGCGCTGGCTCCGCCCTTATGGGGATCGGCTCGGCCCGCGGCGACGACCGGTCCGTGGCCGCGGCCGAAATGGCGATCTCCAGCCCCCTGCTGGAGGCGAGCATCGATGGGGCACACGGCGTGCTGCTGTCCATCCAGGGTGGCTCGGATCTTGGCCTGTTCGAGATCAACGAGGCGGCCCAGTTGGTATCCAACTCGGCGGCACCCGAGGCCAACATCATCTTCGGCGCGGTCATCGACGACGCACTCGGGGACGAGGTGCGGGTCACCGTGATCGCGGCCGGGTTCGACGAGGCCGGCAACCGGCATGCGCGGCTGGCGCGGATGACTGAGGGCCAGTCCGGGACAGCCCCCGGGAGCACCGTCACCGGGGGCGCGGGCCTGCGGCCCAGCCCCTTTCCGGCCGGTGCTGAGCCGGTGGCGGGGGCTGGCCCGCTGGCGGGGGCGGCAATCGGTGGCGGCACCGGCGCAGCCGCCGTGCACACCGGTGCGATGACCTCAGCCAGCACGGCTGGCAGCGCGGACGATCACGCTGACACCCAGCCGGATGTGACCGCGGCCGGCCAGGCAGGCGACACCGACGCGGTTCCCCCGCCACGGGCAGCCCAGGACGCGCCGCGGCAGGGCATGGACAGCGCGTCGGCAGCACGGGTCTTCGACGCTGCCACCACCCGCCGCCGCAGTGTCGTCTTCGAAGAGGACGACGAACTCGACGTGCCTGACTTCCTGAAGTAGGTGGTGTGGGGGCGCGGGGCCGTGAAATGACCTCGCGTTAGCCGGTGAGGCGGCGCGAGGGCCGGGGCCGGCCGGCGTCATGATGTGGGCGTGACGAAAACAGCGACGCCGGCGGGCCGGCGGGCCGAGCTGAGTGCCAACCTTGCCGCTCTAACCGAGCGGATCGCTGCCGCCTGTGCTGCCGCTGGGCGTGCGCCTGGCGAGGTGACGCTGGTGGCGATCACCAAGACGTTCCCGGCGTCTGATGTGCGGCTGCTGTACGAACTCGGAGTGCGTGATGTGGGGGAGAACCGGGATCAGGAGGCGGCGCCTAAGGCGGCTGAGTGCGCTGGCCTTGGCCCGGACCTGACCTGGCATTTTGTGGGGCAGCTGCAGACCAACAAGTGTGCGAGCGTGGTCCGGTATGCCAGCGTGGTCCACTCGGTCGACCGGTTGCGGCTGGTGCACGCGCTCGCGGGCCATGCCCGTAAGGCCAGCCGGGTGATCACCTGCCTGGTCCAGGTGAGCCTGGACACAGACCCCGGCCGCGGTGGAGCTGCTCCGGCGCAGGTCCCGGAGGTCGCCGCGGCGGTCGCCGCCGAAGAGGGCCTGCTCCTGGGCGGTGTGATGGCCGTTGCGCCGCTGGGGATCCCGGCATCCGAGGCGTTCGCGCCGCTGCCGGAGATCGCCGCCATGGTGCGGGAAATCCGGCCGGAAGCAGTGATGATCTCAGCTGGGATGAGCGGGGATCTGGAGGAAGGTATCGCCGCCGGTGCGACACACGTGCGTGTTGGTACGGCGTTGCTCGGCGGCCGGCCAGCCTTCGTCGGGTAATGTCCGACGCAGCGGGGCGCGTGACAGGGACCACGGAGGACTGACGGATGGCCGGCGCGATGCACAAGATGGCGGTCTACCTCGGCCTTGTCGAGGACGACCGGCACTATGACGACGGCTATGACTCCTACGAGGAGTACAGCGAGTACGAGGAGGACGCGGAGGCCGGTGCTGAGCTTGGCGGCGGCCCGGCGAACCTGGTCGCGGGCGAGCCGCCCGCCGGTGGTGGTCGTCCGGCTGGTGTAACGATGCAGGCCACCGACCTGACACGTATCACCACCTTGCATCCGCGCACATACAATGAGGCTCGTACGATCGGGGAGCATTTCCGCGAAGGCACCCCGGTGATCATGAACCTGACCGAAATGGTTGACAGCGACGCCAAGCGTCTTGTCGACTTCGCGGCGGGTCTGATCTTCGGCCTCCGAGGCAGCATCGAGCGGGTCACCAACAAGGTGTTCCTGCTGTCACCGGCGAACATCGAGGTCACGGCCGAAGACAAGGCGCGTATGGCGGAACGAGGGTTCTTCAACCAGAGTTAGGCGCTCCGTGACAAACAACACAGCACGGCAATCCCGCGGTGGTCGTCCCGCCGTCGGCTGTGAGGGCAGGACAGGGTCGTGGGGATCGTAAAGATCGTTCTGATGTATGTGCTCTGGCTGTATCTCCTGCTGCTCCTGGGGAGATTGATCTTCAGCTGGATCCAGGCGTTCTCGCGTGACTGGCGTCCGCATGGTCCCGTTCTGGTGGTCGCTGAGACGGTCTACACCGCCACCGATCCACCGCTGAAGTTCCTGAGCAGGTTCATCCCCGTGCTCAGGCTCGGTAGTGTTGCCTTGGACCTCAGCTTCATGTTGCTGTTCTTCGTTGTTCTTATCCTGATCAACGTCGTGCAGCTGCTCTGATCAGGTACGGTCCCATAGGGAACACACTCCAAGCGCGCCGAGGAGACGAGATGCCGCTGACGCCCGCGGATGTGCGGAACAAGCAGTTCAGTACCACCAGGCTCAGGCCCGGCTACGACGAGGAAGAGGTTGACGCCTTCCTCGACGAGGTCGAGGTCGAGCTTGACCGGCTGATCCAGGAGAACGAGGAACTCCGGGCGAAGCTGGCTGAGTGCTTGCGCGGAGGCAAGTCGGCCGTGTCCGCACTCAGTTCGCCGCTGGCCGATCCCGAGCCCGAGCTGATGGCCCCGGAGCCGATGATGATGCCCGAGCCGGAGCGCCGGCCCGAGCCGTCCATGATGGGCATGGGCATGCCGCCCGAGGACAACATGGACACGGCCGCCCGGGTACTCGCCCTCGCCCAGCAGACCGCCGACCAGGCCATCGCCGACGCCCGCCGGGAGGCGGACGAGACGCTCGGCCGTGCCCGGCGTGAGGCGGAAGAGGTGCTGGGTAAGGCCCGGCGCCAGGCCGAGCAGATCACCAGCGATGCCCGGGCCAGGGCGGAGAGCCTGGAGCGGGACGCGCAGGAGCGTCACCGTCAGGCGATGGGCTCGCTGGTCCAGCAGCGCGAGGAACTTGAGCGCCGCGTGGACGACCTGCGTGCCTTCGAGCGTGAGTACCGCAGCAGGCTCAAGGCATACCTGGAGGGCCAGCTGCGTGACCTCGAAGCGGGTGCCACCGACAGCGGCACCTTCCCGGCCGTCACCGGTCCGCAGACGTCCGTGGGTGCGGGGATGCCCAGAATGGAGTCCCGCAATGGCCAGCCGGCCGTGACGGGCGCCTACGCTGGCCCGCCAGAGCCCGCCGGGCACAGCGGTGGATTCCACGACAGTTCCGCTCACGACCGCCGTTAGCGCTAGGCGGCTGCCGGTCAGCCGCCCGGCATGTGGAGGGCGTGAGTGATCCGCTTCAGCGCCGTCCTCATCGCCGCGGCGATAGCGGTGCTCGTCACGGGGGTTCTGGCCAGCAACCTAGCGCTGGTCTACGTGTCGATCGGCGCGAGTGCGCTCGCGGCGGTGCTGCTGGGGGCAGGGGTCTGGCTGCGACGGGGGGAGATCTTCGGAGACGCCGGATCGGCGCGCCCCGCCTGGCCGGTACCTGACGGTGCCGGCGCACCGGTCATGGTCGGCGGGCGCGCAAGGATTCCCCGGCCCGGTGGGCGGGCCGCAGATCCGGACGAGCGGGCCGCAGATTCACCGGCCGCGGCCGCGAACGGTGATACCGGAGCCAGGCCTGGCCAGGACCCCAAGTCAGGTGCGAGGAAGGCCGTGCGGGGTAAGTCCACGCCTGACCAAGCTGGCGTGGCGAAAGCCGGGCCCGCCAAATCCGGGCNNCTGCGCAGGCCGGACCGCCGCAGGCGGATGCATCGCCGGCTGATCAGGGAGCAAGCTCGCTGGACCAGACCAGGACTTCGCCGCCTGGCCACGCCGTCAGCCCGCCGGACCAGGCGGCAGCTGCATCTGGGCGGGCTGACGTTTCGGCAGTTGACCGGGCCGCCACCGCGCAACCTGGGCCAGCCGGTTCCCGGCCAACCGCCCGTGGGGCCGATGACATGCGTACCGGCACCCCGTCCGCGCAGCCCCCGGCGGCACCCGTTCCAGGCTGGTCGCCAGCCCCCGTCTCCGGCTTCCACGATGACTTCTGGGACCGGGTGAGTGAGGAACTGGACGCCAGTATCAGGCGTGAGCCCGCGACCCCGCCCTGCGCAGCGACCGCCGCGGGGCTCCGCGCCATCGGCACCGATCGCGAGGACGCCGATCGCACCGATCGCGAGGACGCCGA
>DPMS01000048.1 GCA_003541285.1 Actinomycetota bacterium | reverse complement strand
CCCCGGGTCGGCGTTACCGACCACCCTGCCCTGCGGAGCCCGGACCTTCCTCACCGGGTTACCCCGGCGCGACCGCCCGGCCGGCTCGCCCGCCGTATTTCTCAGCGTACGCGCTGACAGTCCCATTCCGCGCCGGAAGATGCGCGGTGTCGCCCAGCGAACGGACCACCCCCATGCCGGGGTCGTACCAGTCGATCTCGCACAGGCAGGCGACCTCCAGGTGCATCCGGCGCAACGCCGCCGGCGGGGCGAGCAGCGCGTGCTGAAGCAGGATCTTCATCGGGGTGACATGCGAGACGATCAGTACCGTCTCCCCCTGATGCCCGGTCAGCAGCCCGGCGAGGCCGGCCAGCACCCGCTCCGAGGCCGCCGTGATGCTCTCGCCTCCCGGTGGCGCGACCTCGGAGCGGGCAACCCACGCGGCCGCCTCGTCCGGCCAGCGCTTCGCCACCTCCGGGAAGGTCAGCCCCTCCCACTCCCCGAAATCGGTCTCCGCCCAGGCGTCCTCCACCTCCAGCGGCACCCCGGCCGCGGCGGCAACAGCTTCGGCGGTCCGCCGGGCCCGTTGCAGCGGTGAGCTGACGATCAGGCCGAGATCGCCACGTGCCGCCAGCCGCTGCGCCGCGGCTGCCGCCTGGCGCAGGCCGCTTTCGGTCAGCGGGATGTCGGCCCGCCCGGCGAAGCGGCGTTCCGGCGACAACGGTGTCTCACCGTGACGCAGCAGGACGGTGGTGGTCGGCTTGCCCCGCAGATCGCTCCAGCCAGGTGCCGTCCGTACTCCCGCCTCCCGCCCGCCCCCGGCGCCGGATTCATCCGCCGAACGGGCGCCCCGTGGCCGGTCACCAGCGCCCCGCCGGTCTGCGCTGGACGGCTGGCCCCGCGCGCCCCGCGCCGCGGCGTCCATCGCCTGGTTGGCGAGCCGGTCGGCGTGCGCGTTGTGGGCGCGCGGCACCCACGTGTACTCGACCTGGCCCAGCGAGCGGGACGCCTCCCTGGCCCGCGCGGCGAGCGGGCGCATGTCGGGGTGCTTGATCTGCCAGCGGCCCGACATCTGCTCGACCACCAGCTTGGAGTCCATCCGGACCTCGACCTCGGCACCGCGCGCCAGGCCGGCGGCGGCGCGCAAGCCTGCGATCAGACCGGAATACTCGGCCACGTTGTTGGTGGCCCGGCCGAGGCTGTCGCTGACCTCGGCGAGCACCTCGCCGGTCACCGCATCGCGGACCACCGCGCCGTATCCGGCCGGGCCGGGGTTCCCGCGGGAACCACCGTCGGCCTCGACGATCAGCCGGCGGGTCACAGTCCCGACTCGGCTGTGCGGATCAGGATCCGGCGGCATTCCTCGCAGCGGAGCACCTCGTCCGGCGGGGCGGCCCGGATGCGGGCGAGGCCGACCGTGTTGAGGGACAGGTGGCACCCCTCGCACCGCCCGCCGCGCAGCGCAGCGGCCCCGACGCCGTGCTGCGCCCGCAGCTTGTCGTACAGCGCGAGCAGCTCGGCCGGCTCGCCGGCGGCGGCACCCTCCCGCAGACTCCCAGCCTTCTCTGCCTGCTCCGCTATTTCCGTCAGCGCCGCGTCCCGCCGGGCGGCGACCTCCTCGCGCTGACTGGCGAGCGCGGCCCGTTCCCCGGCCAGTGACACCAGCCGCCNNGCCCCTCCCCGCCGCTCCATCACGTCGAGCACGATCTCCTCCAGGTCAGACTGGCGCCGGCCCAGTGAGACGATCTCCGACTGAAGGTTCTCCAGTTCGCGGGGGGAGGACACCTGCCCGGCGTCGAGCCGGGTGCGGTCCCGCTCCACCCGGGCGCGGACCTGCTCGACATCGCCTTCCGCTTTCGCCTGCTCGCGCGACAGGTCGCTCTCCTGCGCCTCCAGGGCGGCCAGCTCATCGCCGAGTTCGGCATCCCGCGCCTCGATCCGCTGGAACTCCTCGTGCTCGGGCAGGGTGCGGCGGCGGTGCTCGAGCCGGCTCAGCTCGGCATCCAGATCAGCGAGTTCGAGAAGCCTGCGCTGTGCTTCCGGAGATGCTTTCACGAGAGTTCACGATAGAGCCTTTTTCCGGGCCCGGGTCGCCTCGGTGGGGGTTAGTGATGGAGCGTTTGCCGCGGCGCCCGCTGGGCCGCCCACCAGGGCAGCCGGTCATGCCGGGAGAGTGAGCACCACGATCGGCCTCGATGTGGGCCGCACGCTCCCGCCGGCCGGCTCCATGGTCAGGCCCACCCGGTCACCAGCCGACACCCCGGACACGACGACCGGGGCCGTCATCCCCTGGTGCGGCATCGGCAGCATCCCCGCCGGGCGCATCCTGTCCCGGCCCATGAGCCACACCTGGTAACGCATGCCGGTGGGCAGGGCAGGCAGCCTCGCGGTGGTCAGCACCAGCGCGCGGTCGCGATGTGACATGACCACGGTGGCGGTCCCGCCTGCCGTGCTCCGCGCGGTCATCATGGTCGCGTCCGGCGCGTTCAGCACGGCAGCGATCTGCGCCTGCTGCTCATGAAGCTTGTGCTGGGCGCTGAGGGACAGACCACCCACAATCAGCGCGACCAGCATGCACCCGCCGGCGATCGCGACCGACAGCCTGGGCGCCATCAGCCGGGAGCGTCCGGTACCCGGGCGGGCGGGCCCGTCGCTGGTGACCGGCGGCTGCTGCCGGGTGAGGGCAGCCGCGGCGAGCACCCGTTCGCGTAGCTGCGGCGGTGGTGCCACGGCGGTGACGGCCGAGAGCCGGACGGTGGCTTCCCGCAGGCTGCCCGCCTCCTGCCGGCACACGTCACATTCGGCGAGGTGGCGCTCGAACTTCGCCCGGTCCGGCTCGGTGAGCGCATCCAGCGCATACGCTCCGGCCAGGGTGTGCGGGATGTCCCGCCGCAGCCTCACTGGTCCGCTCCCAGGCAGTCACGCAGCCGGATCAGCCCGTCCCGCATGCGTGTCTTCACCGTCCCGACCGCCACCCCGAGCAGGCCGGCCACCTCCCGGTAGGTGTAGCCGCCGTAATAGGCGAGGGTGACCGACTCCCGCTGAAGCTCGGTGAGGGAGTCCAGGCACCGCCGTACCCGCTGCGCGTCCAGCCTGTTCTGTACTTCCTCGGCCACGACGTCGTAGTCGGTGACGGCGGCGGCCGCCCGGAGCTCTCGTTGCGTTGCGGCATTCCCGGACCGGACCCGGTCCACGGCGCGGCGGTGCGCGAGGATCATCAGCCAGGTCATCGCACTGCCGCGGTGGGGATCGAAGCGGGATGCGCTGCGCCAGACCTCAAGCATCACCTCCTGGGTCACCTCCTCCGACTGCGCCGGGTCGCGGACGACCCGGCGGACCAGGCCGTACACCTGTGCCGCCGCGCGGTCGTAGACCGTCCCGAAAGCGGCCTGGTCACCCCGGGCGACCTGGGCGAGCAGTGCGGCCAGGTCGCTCCCGTGCGCGGGATCCGGCCAGCTGCCCGGCTGCCCCTCGGTCATGCCCACATCCGCACCCTCCAGCTGTTATTCGTGGCCGGGCCCGGGTCGGCTTGGCCGGCGCCATGATTCAGCAATCCGGGCTGTCCTGGGCTACGAATAGATGATGTGACCTCTTCCGCTGACCATCGCCCTGCCACGCCGCGCCACGTCCACCCCGGCTACGGGGTAGCGACCGGCCTGATCACCGCGGCCGTCGCGATGGGAGTCGCGCAACTGGTCGCGGGGATCACCGGCCCGCAGGGCTCGCCGGTGGTCGCCGTGGGCGGTGTGGCCATCGACTTTACGCCGCCTCCGGTGAAGAACTTCGCGATCTCCGCGTTCGGTTCCAACGACAAGACCGTGCTGGTGGCCGGCATCCTGGTGG
>DPMS01000552.1 GCA_003541285.1 Actinomycetota bacterium | reverse complement strand
TCCTGCTCCAGGCCTCCTGAATTGCCGTATCACCACCACCTGCTCGGGGCTCATATGTACATCAACTCTCGGATGCACATCGGTTCCGTGCGATATCCGGCCCCCTGTGAGGTGAGGCGATGAAGGTCGCGGTGGTCGGTCTTGGCTATGTCGGGGCAGTGACGGCAGCCTGCCTGGCCTCCCGTGGCCATGACGTCTGGGGAGTTGACGTCGACCCCGCCAAGGTCGATGAGATCCGCGGCGGCCGCAGCCCGGTGGCGGAGCCGGGCCTCGACGCGCTCGTCGCCCAGGTGGTGGCCGACGGTACCTTGCATGCGACGACGTCATGCACCGACGCGCTGGACCGGGCCGACGTGTCGCTCGTCTGTGTCGGGACACCGTCAGCGGCGCGCGGCGGCACTGATTTGTTCTACGTCCGGCGGGCCGTTGATGACATCGTGGCGGCGCTGCGCTCTGTGAGGCCGCCGCCGTCGCGCCAGCACAGCGTCGTCATCCGCAGCACGGTGCCCCCGGGAACGGTCGAGGATGTGGTGAGCCCGGCGCTGGCCAGTGGCCTTGTCGGCACACAGATCACCGTCGGCGCCGCGATGTGCCCGGAATTCCTCCGGGAGGGCTCCGGGATCGCCGACTTCTACACTTCACCCTTTGTTGTCGTCGGGACCGCCGACCCTCGCGTCGCCGAGACGGTCACCAGCATGTTCGATTTTATCGACCAGCCGGTGCGTGTGGTCGACATCCGGGTCGCTGAGGCGCTCAAGTACGCCTGCAATGCGTTCCACGCCACCAAGGTGTCCTTCGCCAACGAGCTGTCGCGGGTATTCCGGCTGCTGGGCGTGGACTCCCGCGAGGTCATGTCCCTGTTCTGCGAAGACCCGGTCCTCAACATCTCACCGGCCTACCTGCGTCCCGGCTTCGCGTTCGGCGGATCCTGCCTGCCCAAGGACCTCAGGTCCCTGCTGCACCTGGCCCGCATGAACAGCGCGGACCTGCCCCTGCTCGCCGGCACGCTGGCGACGAACGAATTGGTGATCAACGAGGCAGTGGAGCGGGTCCTCGCGTGTGACGCCCGCACCGTCGCCCTGCTCGGCCTGAGCTTCAAGATGAACACCGATGACCTGCGTGAGAGCCCGAACGTGGAACTGGCCGAGCGGCTCATCGGCAAGGGGTTCGACCTCCGCATCTATGACCCGATAGTCAACCCGGCCCGCCTCATAGGCGCCAACCGCCGCCACGTCGAGTCGAAGCTGCCTCACCTGAAGCGGCTGCTCGCGCACGAGCCAGGCGAGACGCTGGAGGGAGCCGACGTCGCGATCGTTTCATCGAGTGACCCCGCAGTCCTGGACGCGTTGCTCATGAACCCGCCGCCCTGCCTGGTCGATATCAGCGGACGGCTGGGCGGCGAGGTGGAGTCGCTTCCGGGTTACCAGGGGCTCGGCTGGTGACCCGGGTCCTCATCATCGTCCAGAACCTGCCAGTGCCCTTCGACCGGCGGGTGTGGCTTGAATGCCAGGCGCTCGT
Organism: Actinomycetota bacterium; assembly: GCA_003541285.1. Lineage (GTDB taxonomy): Bacteria > Actinomycetota > Actinomycetes > Streptosporangiales > Streptosporangiaceae > UBA9676. The sequence continues at coordinate 1,258 of DPMS01000552.1, read as the reverse complement.
CTCAGCCGGCTATCAGGTCGCCGTGGTGTGCCCCAAGGGCGACGGTGACCCGGCGTATGAGGTCGTCGACACAGTGGCGCTGTACAAATACCGGCCCTATGCCCCCGGCGGGAGCAAGCTCGGGTTCGTCACCGAGTACGCCTACTCCTTTTTCGCGACCGCATGGCTGACGCTGCGGGCGAGACGGTCCGGGCGGTTCGGGGTGATCCAGGCATGCAACCCACCGGACATCTTCTGGCCGATCGCCCTGCTCCTTGGCGCCCTCGACCGCACCCGGTTCGTTTTCGACCATCACGACCTGTCCCCGGAACTCTATGAATCCAGGTTCCCGGACGGCCCGAGGCTGCCCTACACGATGCTGCGGGCCCTTGAGCGCAGGACCCACCGGACCGCGGACCACGTGATCGCCACCAACGACTCCTACCGGGACGTCGCCGTGACGCGAAACGGCAAGCCGGCCAGTGACGTCACGGTCGTGCGCACCGGCCCGGACCCGCAGCGGCTGCGGCGCGGCCCGGCCCACCCTGAGCTGCGCCGGGACAGGCGGTTCCTCGCCGCCTACATCGGCGTCATGGGGCCGCAGGACGGGGTCGACATCGTCGTCCAGGCCGCCGGCATCGTCGTGCATCAGCTGCGCCGCGACGACATCGCCTTCACACTGATCGGCTCGGGAGACTGCTTCGCCGATCTGGTAGCGCTGCGCGACGAGCTATGCCTGGCCGGCCACGTTGAGTTCACCGGGCGGGCGCCGGACGAACTCGTGGCGCGCATCCTCTCCACCGCGGACGTCGGCCTGTCACCAGACCCCAAGAATCCGCTCAACGACGTGTCCACGATGAACAAGACGATGGAGTACATGGCCTTCGAGCTTCCGGTAGTTGCTTTCGACCTGCGCGAGACACGGGTCTCGGCCGGCGACGCCGGGGTGTACGTCGAGCCCAACGACGTGGAGAAGTATGCCGCGGCCATCGTGGAGCTGATGGACGACGAGCCCAGGCGGTCCCGCCTGGGGAAGCTGGGGCGCGCCCGGGTTGAGCAGGAACTGGCCTGGAGCCACCAGCAGCGCGCCTATCTCGGCGTCTACCAGCGCCTGACCTCCGGCGGCGCGCCTCCCGCACAGGCCGGGGGCTGAGGTGTGCGGGATCGCCGGCTGCTACCAGCAGGCTGACGGCCAGAAGCTGGTTGACGTCATGAGCGACCGGATCGCGCATCGCGGGCCGGACGCAGCCGGGACCTGGCACCAGGAGGACGGCCGGGT
>DPMS01000887.1 GCA_003541285.1 Actinomycetota bacterium | reverse complement strand
CTGACGCTTGCTGAATAGCTACGGACTCACGGTCACGGACTCGTTCAAGGATCGCGCTGGTCAGGGGTCACACCGGGTTTGGGGCTGGGGGCCAGCGCCCGGTTGGGCGGGTGTCAGACGTGGGGCTCCGATCTGCCGGACGGGACACCCGAGCGCGCCTGCCAGGGTGGCAAGATCTTCATCGGTGAACCAGATGAGTTCGAGCCTGGCTCGCGGGCATTAGGCCGTGGCAAGTGTTCCGACCTGAGCGATCTGGGCCGCCTGCCAGGACGAGGTAGTGGTGCGGTGGACTCGTGCCGTATTCTGCGGCATTGTTGCTGATCATGAAACGTGGCGATCAGCCGGATCCGCTGCCAGGGGGCTGGGTGGCCGGGACGGAGTTGGCGTCGTGGTTCGTCGCGAAGGCGGTCGAAGCATACGGCGACCAGGTGCTGGCTGACGCCAATCCAGGCCTGGCCGAGGCGCAGGACGTGGGCCGCGAACTGGCCCGGCTGATCTTCGTCCGCGCAGAAGCAGATACCGGCATCCCGCCGCCGCTGGCGGCGGCGATCGACCGGCCTGGCAGCAGGGAAGCCGAGCAGGCGCTGGAGACCTGCATTGAGGATCGTTTGGGGGCCGATCCCGGCTTGGCCGCTGCGGCGGCCGGAGTGCTTGGTAGGTATTACCGGCAGCAGCTTGACTGCGGTGACGGTCAGGCGCTTGCTGAACTCGGAGACTTGCTGTGGTGGGACGAGCCGCAACTGGCCCGGGCAGCGTTCGAGCGCGCTGTCGAAGCCGGGAACAGCAGCGCCCTGATCCGCCTTGCCCAGCACCGGTGGGTGGTCCTCCAAGACTACGACGGTGCCCTGCCGCACTACCGGCAGGCGATCGCATCGCCCGACCCCGGCGTCGCCGCTGAGGCACTCACAGGGCTGGGCGAAGCGCACCGCGCCCACTGTGACTACCAGGCTGCCCGCGAGGTCTGGGAAGAGTGCATCGCCACCGGCCATCCGGACTGGGCGCCGCGGGCGATGATGATGCTCGGCAACATGCTGGAATACCAGCTCCGCGACTATGACGGCGCCCGGGCCATGTTCGGCGCAGCGATCGGCACGGGGCACCCGGAGTCCGGGCCGGAAGCGATGTTCCTGCTCGCCCGCCTCCTGGAGCGGACCGGTGATGACGAAGGCGCGAAGGCCGCCTACCAGCATCTTGCGGAATCCGCGCCGCCGGGCAGCCGGGGCCGCGCGCTGTGCCAGCTTGCCCGCCTCCTGCAGAGGCGAGGCGATAGCGGCGGGGCCAAGGCCGCCTGGCGGCAGGTCCTCGACACCGAGCCGGCCAGCGACGATGCGCAGGAGGCTCTGGCAGGCCTGCTGAACCAGCTCGGCAGCGACGGTGACCTCGATCGCCTGCGAGCAGCCCACCGGGCCGGAACGGCGGCCGGCAACCCGTGGGCACCGTACGCGCTCGTCGTGATCGGCCGCATGCTCAAGGACCGCGGCGACCTCGACGGCTGGCGCGATGCCTGGCAGCAGGCCATCGACGCCGGCTACGAGGACGCTGACGACCTGCTGGAAGAATTGTCGCCACCAGCCGAGGACGACGAAGACGACGAGCCCGCCGACGTGCCACCCGAATTCGACCGGCGGAACGCGGCCCGCACCGGTATCGCCGTCCTGGAGAACGGCTTGCCGTCACTACCCGAAACGCTGACCCATCACATGGTCATCCCGATGGCCTACTGGACGGCACGCCAAACCGCAGTCGTGCTCTTCCTGAGATTCCACCGCCTCCGCCGCACCTGGCACCCGATGGCGCTGATGGCCACATTCACCCGGCACGACGGGGAATGGAAACCCGACGCCCATTGGCACGGCACCAGCTTCCATGACCCCTTCACCGATCCCGGCGGCCTCTACGGCCTGGCCGGGCGCCCCATCACCGTCAGCGGAAGTCTGGGTGGCTTCATCTGCCATGGCACCGCGGCCCCAGCCGTCAAGTACCTTGCCCTCATCCAGGACGGCCACCAGGACCGCCGCCCCCTCGACAACCACTTCGGGGCCTGGGTCATCTGCGCAGAGACGCCAGACCAGCTCGCCGTAGCCGCCCTCGACGAGAACGGCACCACCCTCACCGAGATAGAACTAACCAGTCCCTAACGACCCGCGGAACCCAGGCCGACGTCAACCACACATAACCGGCGATCGGCAGCGGACTGGCGGCGCAACCATCAAGAAGCCGACCACTCTTTGTGATGGCCTCCACCTACTTCGTGATGGCCATTGGGCCGAACGTGATGGCCGCCCACAGTTGTGCACCTATCCTTATGTCGCGATCCGGCGCGGGTACAAGCGCCTGTGATCGTCGCCGAGGTCGCGGACGCGCTGGTAGTCGCGCTCGGAGAAGACGGTGCGCCAGGGTTTGCGCATGCCGGTGATCACCGCGATCGCCGGCCGCTGGAGCCCGCGCCTGGCCAGTTCGCCGGGGGTGCCGTTCTCCAGCAGGCAGAACAGCCGGAACTGCTCACGGCCGGGGCCGGTCAGCCGGATCTCATACCAGCCGCCCATCGCGCCGTGCATGGCCTCCCACTTGCCACCACCGGAAGACCGGGGTGGCGGCGCCGCCACGACCGCGTCCAGGACCGCCGTGAACTCCGCATCGATCTTGCCAGGGCACCCGTCCAGGAACTCCAGCGCTGGAGCAGTCCCGTCCGGCGCCGCGTAGTAGATGACGGCCCAGGGCAGCTTTTCGCTGGAGGACTGTCCCGGCTCACCGCGCTCCGGTAACGGCATGAAGCAGACCGTAGCCGACCATGTGCGGCGGAGCGCGGCGACCCGCCCTTCCCCCACTCACTTATGCCGGACGCTGGCTGGGCTCAGGCCGGGCGGCGGACGACACGCACCTCGGCGCCGAGGGCGTCTGCGAGCGCCACGACGAGCGGCAGTTCGGGCCGCACCTGGCTCGCCGTGAACAGCCGCCGCACGCTGGAGGCGTTGCGGTTCACCCGCCGGGCAAGTTCAGCCTTGGACATGCCCAGGTCCACCCGTAGCGCATCCAGTTCCCTGATCACCGCATCGGTCTGGGCCACCTCGCGCGCGGCCCGCTCATACGCCGCCCGGTACTGCGGGTCCCGCATCCGCCGCGCCCGGCGCCGCTCATGCAGGCCCACATCGAGCATCGCCTCGTCCGCCACCACTTCCTCCGATGTGTTGCACAGATGCCACACTTACTGTACCCCCTGCGCAACGCTTCCGGGGACTGCGAACATTCCGCGGCAAGCCCCTGGTTGCCGTTGGCGCGTGGTTCATAAGCCTGAAAGCCACCTCGATCCACTACTCGAGTTCTGGTTCCAGGTCAGCCTGGCGCTCATGCGACCGCTCAAGGATCTTGCTGGCGGGGACGATGTCGTGTTTGGGCGGCTGGAGGATGGCGTCGCGCTGGCAGGCGGCCTGGATGTTCCAGGCGGGGCCGAGGTCGGTGGCGTCGGGTTCTTCGGCGGGTTCGCGGGTGCTGGCGAAGTCGTCGATCTTGGCCTGGATCTGGCGGGCGGTCTCGTGGATGCGCTGGACCTGGCCGGGGATGTCCTCGTGGACCGTGTCGGGGGTGAGGCCGAGGGCCTGCTGGCCGCGGGCTCGCGCTCTGCCCAGGTGAGCGGGGCAGGCTGACTCACGGCCCTGGACACTGGATCGCGTTCGGCCAGGTGAACCGCACCGTCGAGGGTGCCCTGCACCCAGACCTCGCTGCGCGGCGAGGACACCGAGGCCGGCTCGCCGGCAAGGCCGCTCGGAGGCTCGGCCGACCTCAAGGGGGTGATCGCCCTGCCGGGATAACGGCGCCGCAGTTTCCAGGTCGGCGGCGACAGCGACGCGGCGGGTGGGTTCGGTCAGCGCTTCCCATTGCCGCCTGGTCTCCTGGGCCTCGGCGAGCATGAAAGCGACGCTGGTGGCCTTGGTTTCCATCGCGCGCCACATCGCGGCGAGCTTGCGGTGGCGCCCGGCGGTCTCGCCGTCGGTGGCGGCGCGGGCTTCGTGGTCTTCGCGGATGGCGTTTTCCCAGGCAGCGCGGGCCTGGAGGCGGGCGAGGCGGAGTTCGTCGCCGACGTGGTGGGGTGCCCAGGCGGTTTCGCGTTCGTATCCGGCGCGGCGCAGCCAGAGTTAGTCGGCGGTCAGGCCGCGCAGGTCGATGCCGTCGACCTTGCCGAGCGCGGCGAACGCCGTGTGCCAGTCGGCCCGGGCCTCGGGTGAGGTCCTGGCGGGTTCAGGGCCGATCGGGTCGGCGGGGTTGCCGTATCCGTACAGTTCCCGGTAGGCGCCGATCGTGGCGGCGCGTGCCTGCCATTCGGCTCGCTTGCAAGGGTCGGCAGGGAGATCGCCGAGCGCGCGGGTGGCCCACAACGGCCGAGCAACAGCCGCGTGCTCGCCGAGGCGGCGGACCCGGTCGTCCATCGCCGCCGCGAGATCGGTCATGTACCGGTTCAGGTCCGGGTCGCCCATGGGCGGGACGCACTGCGCCCAGGTGGACCGGACCTTGGGCAGGGTGTGCTCGGTCATGCGCCGGACCCGGGAGTCGATGACCCGGGCGAGGTCGCGGGCACCGGCGAGGGACCGGGACGCCACGGCGAGCCGCAGCACCTTGACCCCGTCGAGCCCGGCGGCTTCCGCTTCCCGCAACGACCGCCACAGCCAGACGCAGGCCCGGTCGCTGAGCGCCGCCTGGGCGTCATCGCCTGGCAGGGCCTGGCGCAGCGCCTGTTCGTACCGGGCGACCTGAGCGCGGCGGGCCAGGTCGTACCAGATCGAGCCGAGCACCCCGAGGTGATCGGCGTTCGACAGTTCGTCCCGCAGGATCTCGGTCGCCGATAGCACCGCGCCGTCACGCTGCAGCGTTTCCGCGAGCACCGACACCGGGTCGCGGAACGGCACGCTCACGTCATGCGCCTCACCCGCAGCCGACGGCGGAACCAGGCCAGCCCGTTCGGCCGTCAGCACGCGGCGAGCCGGCCGGTGACGGTGATCGAGATCGGGTTCATGGGTGCCTCCCTGTGCGCGGGCCGGGAGGACTGGCTGCCTTCGGTGGCGGCCTGGGACTGTGGGGTCCTTCCCGGCGGCCTGGTGGCCGCGCCGCGCAGGAAGGGGCCCGTCATACCGGCCGGCCGGGCAGGCCAAGATGTTTCCCAGCGG
>DPMS01000886.1 GCA_003541285.1 Actinomycetota bacterium | reverse complement strand
CGGAGGGCCGGCCGCTTTATCAGATGGCGTGGACCTGGCGTGGACCTGCGATAGACCTGCGATGTACCTGGCCTGCGACGGCGTAGGTCACAGCGCTAATTGACCTGGGCTGCCGCGACGTCGCGGAGGGGTGCCAGACGCGGGTGCCAGCCCAAGTCCAGGCGCCAGGTACATCACAGGTCAACGCCAGGTACACGGCAGGTCCATCGCGGGCCGGCGCGGGGGATATCGCAGGTCCATGCCAGGTCTACGGGGGCTGGCTGGATGGGGCTCCGTTCCAGTCCGCCTCGCTGACCTGGAGCCCTGCATGGATCACCACGCCACCCCGCCCGCTGCAACCGGCACCGGCACGGCCCGGCACCCGGCCGGGCCGCTGGATGCCCTCGACGCCGCCGACGCCGCGTTCCGGCTGCTGACCACCGGGCCGCGGCCGCTGGCGGTACACGCCTCGCACCTGGCCGCCGGGCTGCCCGACCGGCCGGTCCCCCTCGATGAGCTGCGGGTGCTGCTGCTGCACCCGGCCACCAGCGCCGCCGCCCGCAACCAGGTGTGGGCCGAGCTGGTGCGCCGCGCCCGCACGCGCGGCCCGGCCTGGGTGATCGGGCTGACCGGGATCGCGCTGCCAGGCCTGCGCCGCGCCGTGGCCAGCCTGGCCGCCGCCTACCGGGGCGGCACCGCCGACCTGCAGTCCGAGGTGCTGACCGGGTTCCTGGCCGCGGTGACGGCCCCGCAGTAATAGATGTCCGCACAGGCAGAAGAATCCTCGGCGATCCGGCGCTGGAGCTCTACCACACTCTGTGGCAAGAACCGCTCGACGGACACGAGCTCACCCCGACTCGGGGCTGTTCAGTTCCCACCTTCCACGGCTCGGCAGCAGACCTGGCCGCCGTCGCCGCATGCCTGGTGAATCTCCTCGCCCTGCACCTCACCACCCCAGAATCAGGAACCCACCTCATCGCGCTGCCACACTCGCCAGGATCGGGTCCCTATCACCACTTCATCGCGGCCTAGGCCCGCCGATCCGGCTGGCTACACCAGGTCCATGGGAGGTATACCGCAGGCCCGCCCGAGGTCAATCGCAACGGGTAGCAGCGACCGTCCCGGCCAAGCCACTTCACCAGCCGCTCATGTACCTGAGTCTCGCGATCTACCGCGAGCTGCAGCGTTGCGTTATCGGCCTGCACCTCACCAGCGCACTGCACTGAGCACTCGATACTGCCCAAGGGGGCAGTCACTCACTGGGGGGCCCGCAGGTCCATGCGGGGTACATCGCAGGTCTACCGGAGGTCAATCACTCCATGTCGCCGCGAGCCTCTGGCAAAGCCTCCTCACCAGACGCCCGGGGCACCATGTTCGTCCAATCCGTCACGATCTTCAGCACAGTCCCAGGTACCGGGAACGCGCCCAGCTTGCAGCCACGCTAGCAGGGGATATTACGGACTGTATCTGCCGCCTGGGCGAACGACCGTCGCCCATGTTTGCTCCATGTTTGCTCGGATGTCGCGGTACGGCCCGGTAGCGGCCGGCACCACATGACACCCGCTCTCGCGGGTCGCCGTACAGTCCGGCAGGTCGCGGCACACCCAAGAAAACCCGACACAGCCCTTGACAGCAACAACAAAGAGGACTCGTTCTGCGCGGCTTCGGCGCGCCCGCCACCCCAACACGGGCGGCTGCGGATGGATCGATCTGGGCAGCCCCGTGGGCCGTGCCCGCGGGCGGCGAGCAGACTGTTGTTGTGCAGACGAGCTACGGCCTCGTGCCGATCGGGTGGGTGCAGTCGGCCTTGAGGGTCCTCGGCGATGCGCCGAACCAGCGCGAAGGCGCGCCCCGGGCGTGGATCCGCTTCGATGAGCGGGTCGCGGAGGGGGCTAAGGACCTGCGGCCGGGCGATGAGATCGTGGTGCTCACCTGGCTGCACCTGTCGCCTCGCGACGAGCTGAGCACGCATCCCGAGGACGACATGGGCCAGCCGCTGACCGGCGTGTTCAGCACCTGTTCGCCCAATCGGCCGAACCCCATCGGCCTGCACCGTGCCCGCATCGTGGCGCGCGACGGGCTTCGGATTGAAGTCGACGCTCTGGAGGCAATCGACGGGACGCCGGTGGTGGACGTCAAGCCGGCCATCGGCCCGCCCGCATGACGCGCTGTACGCGGCGGTCTTGTCCGGCGGCTTGCCGGCCGGAACCGTAGCTCCCGGTAGGGATGGGCGCTCCGTCCCGGGCCGGGTTCCCCGCTCAGCTCATCGAGCAACGCCGGCATGGGCTCGCGCACCGAGGTCTCGCAGCACGCCTTGTGCGCGCTCACGTAGGCCTTGGTGTTGTCAGCCTGAAGGCCCTTGAAGAACTGCATCGTTTCCGGGGACCAGCCCGAGAACCCAGGGCCACATCTTGAGGAGGGGTTCTCGCGGCGACAGGTACCCTGCACCACCGCGCCGATGACGCTACGCAACAAACCTTCGGTGCGCCTGACGCGCGTGTAACCGCCCAATGGTCGCCCAGCGCATCCCCGACATCGGGCGGCGGTGGCGTCCAGATCGTGTAATCTGTGCGACTGGCAGTCAGCTGTCCGACAAATACACGGGTATCCAAGGCGACGGTTTTACATCTCCAATAGGTACTTTGACCTGCGATTACGCTCGTAGCTTCGAGGATTCTCCGGCTATTCTCCGGGTAAGACATTTCTGCGGGATCGGAGGGGGTCTGTCAGGGGCTGGCGTATTCGGCGCGGCGGTGGGGTGTGTTGATGGCCGCGGCGGCGCTGAAGCTGTCGCGCACGTGCGGCTGGCCGGTGAAGAGGTAGCTGGTGACGTCGCGGGGGTGGCAGCCACGGAGGGCTTTGGCGCGGTGACCGCCGATGCCGTATTCGACGACGCGGGCTTTGCGGTCGTAGGCGGCGGCAAGGGTGCCGTACATGACGACGGCGAAGTAGGCGCCGCTGCGGGTGCCGAGGGTGTCGTAGTCGAACCCGGCGTACTTGGCGTAGAGGCGGTCGCCTTTCTCCAGCGACACGCAGCAGGCGAGGAGCTGGCCGTCCCGGAAGCCGCCGACGGCCAGCAGGGGGACGCCGAGTTCCAGCAGCCGGGCCAGGATCTGCGGGGCTTCGTCGTCGGCGACGTCTTGGCCGTAGCGGCGCCGGGTGGCCGCCTCCAGCGTGCCGATGCGGCTCAGGTGTTCGCGCAGTTCGGCGGTGGTGAGGGTGCGGACGTCCAGGCCGAGCGTGGCGGCGGCGCCGGTGTCCTCGCGGTAGCGGTACCGGTCCCGGTGCCGCATCGCCGCCACGTGTGCCGCCAGCGATCCGTGCCGCAGCGGCAGGTAGTCCTCCGTCGCCCAGAACGAGGCCACCGCCCCGCGGCGCCGTAGCTCGCGGCCGAGGGCCTTGCCGCTGCCCCGGTCGGCGACGAAAGGCGCGACGATGGTCGCGATGCCCTGGGTGCGGGCGTAGTCAACGGCCGCGTCGAGAAGGTCGGCGGCGAGCGCGGGCGTCCAATAGGAGTGCAGGATCTCGGTCTTGTACCCGGGAAGGGAGCCAAGCACCAGGGCGGGGAACACATCGGCGGCATCGAGCCCGGCCAGCACCTCTGCGGCGGGAGAGGCCTGCTGGGAACCGCAGCAGACCTGCCCGGCATTGGCTTCCATGGTCCCGCCGAAGTAGCTGCGCGGGTCGGCGTCGGGGGTGGTGGCGGCCCGGACGACGTGCAGGGGCAGGGCCGCGAGATGGCCGTTGCCCGGGCGGGCCAGCAGGTACCGGTACGGCGGCATCCGCGGGTCGATGCCGTCGCTGGCGCGCAGCCAGGACGGGCCCGCCATGGGCGAGGGATCCGGGGCGGACTCGACTTCCCAGGCGTAGGTCAGCCCGGCCAGGGCACCGGCATCTTCGACCGTGACCGGCTGGGTAGCTGCCGTCACGACCGTGGTTCTCCTCCCATGCCGGTGCCCGGCGGCCTAACAGCGGACGCAGCAGCGGGTGGCGCCAGCTTCGACGGCTTCCTGGCGGCGCTGCGCCCACAGCTCATCCACGGCCGGGTCGGGATGGACCCAGTCGTAGTAGAAGCCTCGGTCGATCAGCGTGACGCCGTCCAGCCACGGGGAGTCGAGCAGCGGGGAGCCCTTGAACAGCAGCAGCCGGGTTTGCCGGGCGGTGTGGTCGACCCAGCCGGCGATGCCGGTCTCATCCAGGAAGTCCTCCAGTGCCTGGATCTCGGCCAGGGTCACCCACGGGGTGAAGGTGATGAAGGTCGGCCGCAGCTCGACCCCGGCGGCCTTGGCGGCGCGGATGGCCTTCTTGATGCCGGGCACGTCGATGCCCTTGTCGAAGACCTGCAGCACCCGCTCCGAGGGGAACTCCAGCGCGGAGGTGATGACCCGCAGGCCCAGCCCGGTCATCTGGTTGATTTCGGCCTCGAACTCCAGGATGTGATCGAACCGGGTGGTCAGCTCGAACGTCACCGGGCCCAGCCGGTCGGCGACGGCCTCCATGGCGTTGAGCGCGTGCCTGCGGGTGTTGAAGAACTCTGCGTCCACGAAGGCGAAGTGACGGGCACCTTGCCCGGCGAGCTGCGCCGCGTCGGCGAGCACCATGCCGGAGTCGACCGGGATCGCTGCCACCCCGTAGGCGGCATAGACGGCGCAGTAACTGCACCGGTGGTGGCAGCCCCTGGTGGCCTCGATGTTGCCCAGCAAGCCGAACTTGGTGCAGTGCTCGGGGTAGTTGGCGATCGGGGGGAACAGGTCCCGGGCCGGCAGCTGCCAGTCCCGGGCGACGCGGCGCTTGGGCTTGGGGCGGGTTCCCTCGCCGGTGAAGATGCCGTCCACCTGGTCCGCGGTGACCTCGCCCCGGGCGAAGGCCAGCAGCGGCTCGGTCATGCCCTCAGGCTCGTCCACCACCACGCCGTCGGTCAGCGAGGCGAGCACACCCGCGTTGAGCCAGGCGTACTGCCCGCAGACCAGCACCCGCCGGGCGCCCGCCAGCTTGAACTGGCTGGCGACCTGGGCGCCCGTCTCGATGCCTTCATAGGACGGGATTGAGATCAGCACGAGGTCGAAGTCCCCGCTGGGGAAGTCGTTCGGGCACACGTCGGCGTCCCACGCGGCCACCTCGGCCCCGGCGCTGCGTAGCGCACCCGCGGCGCTGGCCGCGAGGATCGGCTGCAATTTCGCCTCGAATGCGGAGACGACCGCGACCTTCGGCGCGCTCATCGCGATCTCCTTTATGCCATACGGAACGTCGGGCACGGCCGGTCCCGGCACGGCCATGTTGTCGGGGAATGACTCAACAAGTATTACACGATATCGTTGACTAATGTAAGAGTGGTCCTGGCGGGCAACCTGCGGAGGCGGCGATTACTGCAGACGCATCCCTGGCGGCGACGGGCACCGTGCTGGCGTTTCCCGGCCCCGGCGTCCCGCAGTTGAGCGAGCGGCCGCTGATCGCCGCCGATCAGGCGGCGGAGGTGGCAGACCTGTTCAAGGTGCTGGCCAGCAACACCCGGCTGCGGCTGCTGCACGCGATCTCCCGGGGCGGCGAGGTGCGGGCCGGAGAGCTGGCCGCTGCGGTGGGGATGACCCAGCAGGCGGTGTCCAATCAGTTGCAGCGCCTGGTGGACCGGCGGATCTGCGCCACCCGGCGGGCCGGTACCGCGATCTTGTACCGGATCATCGACCCGTGCGTGGTGAGCCTGCTCAACTACGGCATCTGCCTAACCGGGCCGCCTTGCTGTGCTGAGGCGACGTGACCGTGACACACGCAGAGGCCGAACTCGCGCCGCGAGCTGGCGGCTGCCGGAGCAGGTTCCGGCTCACGGAGAGCACCTGCGCGGGATGCTCGGCGGACATCGGCGGTGCGCTGTCGGCTATCCCCGGGGGGAGCGATGTCCGTGTCCTGCCCGCGGCCGGCACGGTCGTGGTGGAGCACGGGCCTCAGCTAAGGGCCTGGAATCGTTGCGCCGTCAGGCCGCCAAGGCGGGGGTCGCCCTGGTTCCGGCTCCGGTCCGCCGTGCCGGGCCAGGCGGCCCGTGGTGGCGGCAGCCGAAGCTGTACGCGCTGGCCTCGGCGATCCTGCTTCTGGCCGTGGGCCTGGTGGCCGAGCACCTCGCCCACGCCACGGTGGCGGCGGACGCCGCCTACCTTGCCGCCCTGGTGGTCGGCGGCTTCTACACCGCCAAGGCGGTCGTGATCTCCCTGCTGGCCCGCCGGGTGACCATCTCCACCTTGCTGCTCGCTGCCATCGGCGCGGTCATCCTTGGCCTCTACGAGCAGGCCGCGGTGCTCGCCGTGGTGTTCTCCCTCGGCCAGGTCCTGGAGGAGTATGCGGGCGGGCGGGTCCGCAACTCGCTGCGTGCCCTGATGGACCTCGCCCCGCCGGTGGCCAGCAGGCTCGGCGAGGACGGGACCCTGACCGCGGTGCCGGTGGAAGACCTGGACCCCGGCGACACCATCATGGTCCGGCCCGGTGAGCGGATACCCACCGATGGGGTCGTCGCCGCGGGCACGTCCGCAGTGGACCAGAGCCCGGTCACCGGTGAGCCGATTCCCGCCGAGGTCACGGCCGGCAGCAGCGTCTTCGCGGGCACGGTCAACGGCTCGGGCGCGCTGACCGTCACGGTCACCAAGCCGTATGCCGACACGACGCTGGCGCGGATCATCCGCGAAGTCGAGGAAGCACAGGCCAGCAAGGGGCGATCCCAGCGGTTCGCCGACCGGTTCGGCGCCATCTACGCCCCAGCCATGCTGAGCCTGGCCGCGGTTGTCGCGATCATCCCGCCGCTGATCACCGGCGACTGGAGGCAGTGGTTCTACCGATCGCTGGTGGTCCTGGTGGTGTCCTGCTCGTGCGCCCTGCTGATCTCGGTGCCTACCGCGGTGGTGACCGCGATCGCCCGCGCCGCCCGCGACGGCATCCTCATCAAGGGAGGCGCCCAGCTGGAGACGCTGGGCACCCTGCGGGTCCTGGCGTTCGACAAGACCGGCACCCTGACCCGCGGAGTCCCGGAACTGCTGGACATCATCCCGCTGCGCAGCGGCGACCCTGAGGAGCTGCTGCGGCTAGCGGCCAGCGTGGAGGACAGCAGCGGCCACCCCCTGGCCGAAGCCATCCTGACCGCCGCCCGCCGCCGGGGCCTGCCCTGGCTACCCGCGCAGACCGCCACGGTGCTGCCCGGCCGGGGAGTGCAGGGCACCGTCGCCGGGCACGACGTCTACCTGGGCAAACCCGAGGAGGACGGCCTGCCCGCCAGCGTGGCCGCGCAGCTTGGGCGGCTGGAAGATGACGCCAAGACCGTGGCGGTGCTTACCGTCGACGGCCAGCCCGCCGCGCTGCTTGCCGTCGCCGACCAGATGCGCCCCGAAGCACCGGAGGCAGTCGCCGCGCTGCACCGGGCCGGGATCCGGCCGGTGCTGATGCTCACCGGCGACAACGACCGGGTCGCGGCCGCCGCCGCGGCCCACAGCGGCCTCGACGGCTGGCGTGCCGGGCTGCTGCCCCACGACAAGACCGAAGCAGTCACAAGCCTGCGCGCCGAGCACGGCGCGATCGCCATGGTCGGCGACGGGGTCAACGACGCGCCAGCCCTCGCGACCGCCGATGTCGGCATCGCCATGGGCGCCATCGGCACGGATGTCGCCCTGGAGACCGCCGACGTCGCGCTCATGGCCGACGACCTGGCCAAGCTGCCACAGGCCATCGCCCTGTCGCACCGGGCCCGCCGTGTCATCCGGCAGAACATCGCCATGTCGGTCGCCGCGGTCGCCGTCCTCGTCACCGCAGCGCTGGCCGGATGGCTGTCGCTGACCGCCGGGCTGCTGCTCAACGAGGGCACCGCCCTGTTCATCATCGCCAACGCCCTGCGGCTGGCCCACCCCTCGCACCGGGACAAAGAGCTGGCGGGACAGGCCGCCACGGCCGGATCCACGCTGGCGACCGCCGAGGCGGAAACATCGGGATGCTGTTCACTTGCCGCCAGCGCACCCGCGGAAGCGGAATCCCCGGCATGTTGCGCGGCGGCCACCGGTGTACCCGCGGCCGGAGAAACCCCATCGTGCTGCGCGCCAGCTACGCCTACCGCCGAGGCGCCCTCGTCCGGACAGGTGTCAACGGCTCAGGCCGCGCGAGGCGGCCGTAACGATCTCTAAGCGGTCCCGCACTGAGGGTCTTCGACCAGGCAGATGCCAGCCTGCAGCAGGGCCGGGATGCACGGGTCGGCGATGCGGTAGTAGACACTCGTGCCCGCCCTGCGGGTTTTCAGAATGCCGCGGTCGAGCAGCCGCTGGAGCTGGTTGGACACCGACTGCTGGGTCATTCCCACTTCGGCGGCAAGATCGCTCACCCGGACCTCGCCGCCCCGGTGCAGGGCGTGCAGCAGCCGCAATCTCGTGTCGTTGGCCAGGATCTTGAACAGCCCCGCGAGCCCAGCGGCCTGATCGTGATCCAGCAAGGGGATCTCGTTCAGCGGCGGCCCGGGCAGGCCGATGCTGGTCACGGCGGTAGTCACGATTCGATCATCTCACCATTTACCTGGGGATTACCATCACCGTTTAACAATTAGCTCATGTATTAGTTGTTCACCCTGGCCGGTCGGCCGGCAGTGTCACAAGGTGCCACGAATTGTTACGAGCTGTTGCATACCCATCGGTTGTGTGATACACGAGATAGTTGATACATGGTTCAGTGTTGGATGAGCTGGCACCGTTCCTGGCCTCTGGGGGGTTGGGAGTCCAGATGCCTGAAATTCTGCGCTTAGCGCTGCTGGCCTTCCCGGCGGGGCTGATCGGGTTCATCGCTGCCCCGTGTTGCAGCCTTCTCGTCCCGGTCTACCTGCCGTTCGCGCTGGCCACCCCGGCGCCACCGGCACCGGTCGCGGTGCCAGCCAGCCGCCAGCTGTTGCTGCTGAACCAGCCCGGCGGGAACCTGGCCGCATCCGATACCACGGGGGAGGCAGCCCTTCGCGCGCCGCCTGTCCAGGCGACGCCGTCGCGTGCCCGGGCTGTGCGCAGCTTCGCGGCATTCCTGGCCGGATTCTGCCTGTTCTTCGTGGCGCTCGGCGCGACCGCAAGCGCGCTCGGCGGAGTCCTGCTCGCGCAGCTTCCCGTTCTGGAGCGAATCTCCGGTGCGTTCATCATCTTGCTCGGCGTGATCATGCTCACCCGGATCCGGATCAAGCTCCCGGGGAGCAACGCGTGCGTCAACGTCTCCCGGCTGCGGAGCGGCCCGTTCGGCGCCTTCGGCATGGGATTCGCCATCGCCATCACCTGGACGCCCTGCACCGGGCCCACGCTGGGCGGCATCCTCGCGCTGTCCGCCGTCAGCGCCACGGTGTGGAACGGGTCCGCGCTGCTGTTGTTGTATGCGCTCGGCCTAGCGGTGCCTTTCGCCCTGATGACCATCGCCCTCACCACGGCGCGCCGGCTGGTCGAGTTCCAGCGGCGCCACGCGCGAATCCTCGAAATCGCCGGCGGCGCCCTCATGATCGCCGTCGGCGTGCTGATCCTGCAGGGCGGCTGGCAAAGCTGGCTCGGCCCGGCCACCGGATGGCTGAACAACCACGGCTGGCCGCCCATCTAATCCCCAGGAGGGTCACCGATGACCGCCCCTAACTGGCAGCGCCTGCCATTAACCCTCGCAGTGACCGCAGCTGCCCTCATTTCACTGCTGGCCGCCGGATGCGGCGGCAGCACTAGCAGCAGCCCGTCGGCGGGCTCCTCGCATAGCAGCGAAAGCGCTTCCTCCAGCGGCGACACCGCCCGGGAGACCGCCGAAAAACGCCTGGAAGCCATCGGCCCGCAGCTCACCAAGGTCCTGACCATGTACAAGGCCGGGAACAAGCAGCAGGCGTACACCATGGCCAAGTCCGTCAGCACGAACCTGTATGAGGGAAC
The DNA here is from genome assembly GCA_003541285.1 of Actinomycetota bacterium. Taxonomy (GTDB): domain Bacteria; phylum Actinomycetota; class Actinomycetes; order Streptosporangiales; family Streptosporangiaceae; genus UBA9676. The sequence continues at coordinate 8,876 of DPMS01000886.1, read as the reverse complement.
CACCGAAGGGATTGTCTCCAAGGCGGATCCGGCAGGGGAACGCCAGATCGACCCGCTGCTCGCCTCGACCATCCCCGCCGCCATCAGCAACGGGGAATCCGCGAGCCAAGTGGCCGTCCTCATCCACCAGGGCCAGACGCTGGCCTCCAGCTGCCTGGACGCCATTCACAAGAGCGAGGCCAGCGGCGGCTAGGGCGAACCCGCTGGCCACGCACGTCAGCGCATCATCGAAGGGACACGTCATGCCTCCGGCCCTGCGCCACTGGCGCGCGCTCCGCGCCGCCGTCTCCGGCCTCGCCTGCCTGGCCCTTGCCTGCTCCGCCTGCGGCAGTAACTCCAGCAGCCATCCGGCGACAACCAAGGCATCGGGCCTGGCGGCCCAGGTTCCGGCAGCGGTCCGCAGCCGCGGCGTGCTGCGCGTCGCGACCAACGCGACCTACGCGCCGAACGAGTTCCTCGCCGCCAACGGGCACATCGTCGGCATGGACGCCGACCTCGCCACCGCGATCGCGCGGCAGCTCGGCCTCCGCGTCCAGTTCTTCAACGTCTCCTTCGACCAGCTCATCACCGGAATCACCGCGGGCCGGTACGACGCCGCGATGTCCTCAATGACCGACACCAAAGCCCGCCAGCAGGCCGTCGACATGGTCACCTATTTCAACGCCGGAAACTCATTCGTGGTCCTGCGTTCCAGCCCGCTGCACGTCAGCAGCTTCGCCGGCCTGTGCGGCCACACCGCCGCCATCGAAGCCGGATCGACCTACGTGCCGCAGGTCGCCGCCGAGCAATCGCACTGCACCGCGGCCGGCAAGCCGCACATCCACGCCCAGACCTACGCCAACCAGGCCGACGCCAACCTCGCCCTGCTCAGCGGCCGGGCGCAGATCACCATGGAAGACTCCCCCGTCGCCGCCTACCAGGCCCGCCAGGACCACCGGTTCCGGGTGACCGGGCGGATCTTCGGCACCGCGCCCTACGGAATCGCCGTCGCCAAGACCAGCGGCCTGGCCGTGCCCATCCGCGACGCGCTGCGCGCCTTGATCGCCAACGGCGCTTACCACTCGATCACCAGCAAGTGGGGCATCTCCACCGGCGACATCACCAGCCCGATGATCAACGGCGCCACCAGCTAGCCCGCACGCATGCGCACCGAGGCCCCCAATTCAGCGCCACTGGGGGCGATCCGCGCCGTCCCGGTCCGCCATCCCCTGCGCTGGGCCGCAGCCGCGGTTGTATTGGTCCTGGCCGCCATGTTCGCCCACATGCTGGTCACCAACCCCAACTTCGACTGGGACCAGGTCCGCCACTACCTCACCAACGCCCACATCCTCAGCGGCGTCCTCGCCACGTTCTGGCTCACCGCGGCCGCCATGGCCATCGGCATCACCGGTGGGGCGGTCCTGGCGCTGATGCGCCTGTCGGAGAACCCAATGGTGGCCGTAGCGAGCTGGCTCTACACCTGGTTCTTCCGCGGCACGCCGGTACTGGTCCAGCTCATCTTCTGGTACAACCTGCAACTGCTGATCGGCAACATCTCACTCGGCATCCCATTCGGGCCCATCTTCGCGACCTTCAACACCAACGCCCTCGACACCACCTACATGGCCGCGGTGCTGGGCCTGGGCCTCAACGAAGCCGCCTACATGAGCGAGATCATCCGGGCCGGCATCATCTCCGTCGAGCAAGGGCAAAGCGACGCCGCCCTGGCGCTGGGGATGCGCCACCTCCAGGTGATGCGCCGCATCGTGCTCCCCCAGGCGGCCCGGGTGATCATCCCGCCCACCGGCAACGAGACCATCTCCATGCTGAAAGCCACCTCGCTGGTCTCGATCATCGCGGTCACCGACCTGCTCAAGGCCACCGAGGACATCTCCAGCGTCAACTACCAGGTCATCCCACTGCTGCTGGTGGCCAGCATCTGGTACCTGATCCTCACCTCGGCCCTGTCCGCCGGGCAGTACTACCTGGAGCGGCACTACAACCGCGGCTCGCCGGGCCCACGGCCCGCACCAATGCAACTCCTGCGCCGGAACCTCACCACATTCCACGTCAGGCCGACGGTGCCGCGCAGGCCCGGGGGAGGCGCTTAGCGTGGGGCCCGACCCGGCGGGCCAGCCCGCGCCCATGGTGCTGGCCCAGCAGGTGTGCAAGAGCTTCGGCAGACTTGAGGTCCTGTGCGGCATCGACCTGCACGTCGGGCCCGGCCAGGTGATGTGCATCATCGGCCCGTCCGGGTCGGGCAAGTCCACGCTGCTGCGCTGCATCAACCACCTGGAGAAGATCGACTCCGGGCGGATCTACGTCAACGGGCACCTGGTCGGCTACCGGCAAGACGGCGACCGCCTCCACGAACTGCGCCCCCGCGAGGTCGCCGCCCAGCGCCGCGACATCGGCATGGTGTTCCAGCACTTCAACCTGTTCCCGCACATGACCGCCCTCGGCAACGTCACCGAGGCGCCCACCCTAGTCCGCAAGGAACCCAAAGGCCTGGCCGCCGAGCGGGCGCACAAGCTCCTGCACCGGGTCGGCCTGGGCGACAAGACCCACTGCTACCCCGCCCAGCTCTCCGGCGGCCAGCGCCAGCGCGTCGCCATCGCCCGCGCGCTCGCCATGCAACCCAAGCTCATGCTCTTCGACGAACCTACCTCCGCACTGGACCCCGAACTCGTCGGCGAAGTCCTCGCGGTCATCCGCGACCTTGCAGCCGACGGCATGACTATGATCATCGTCACCCACGAAATGGGCTTCGCCCGCGAAGTCGGAGACACCCTCGTGTTCATCGACCATGGAGTCGTCATCGAACAGGGCAACCCACGGCAGGTACTGGCAGACCCCCAACATGCCCGCACCCGAGAGTTCCTCGCCAAGGTCTGCTAAGGCACCTCGCTTGTATCCCCGGCGCACGGCAGGGCGAGTGCCCGCCCCAGCCACGGGAGGGCGTATCCATGGGTCGCCACCGCGTTCGCTACGAGCACCTGGGTGCCGAGCAGCGACGCGGCGATGTGCCGGGTCTGGGGGCCGGGCGTGATGCCGAGATCGGTGAGCCTGGCCTCCAGCAGGCTCAGGGTCCGGCGGACGGCCTCGGGGTGGCCCGCTGCGGCCTGCAGCCGCATGATCTTCTGGTAAAGGAACTCGTTGTAGGGGTCATGGCCGAGCGCGGACTCTAGGGCGGCCAGGGCCCTGGTCTGGGTCGCGGGGCTGGAGGACGCAGCGGCCCTTCCCGATGGCACTACTCGGTGACGGCAGGGCAATTAGCGATCAAAGGTGACTGATGCGGCATGATCCTGATTCCTGCCTGGATTATCCTGTCTAGTGCTTCTGGGCTGATTGTCACCGTGCCGCTGACCATGAAGGTCCGTGCGGAAATGCGATGATCCTTAGTAAGTGAGGGTGCCCAGGGACCGCTGGGCAATTCGCCGGCCTGGCTCCGGCCGCGACCGCCGGCGGCTTGGTCATGGCGACCGCCGTGCCGTTGCAGCACAGTCCCTGCGGCCTGCCGCCAGGTCTTCCGGCTGGCAAGCGAAGACCGCCGTCAGCTAACCCGCAGGCCGCAGGCACCAGGCTGGCCCAGCCGCCGCCCTAGCGGCCAGGACCTGAGGCGGCCACGAACGGCAATCCGTTGCATTTCAGGGATTCAGGCGTGGCGCTTCCAGAACTGCACCGAGCCGGCACCGGTTGCGACATGAGCCCTGCGTGGGTGCCCGGAGCAGCGTCACACCGTCGAACGAAGGCCATCCGCCTGGCAGCCCGGATCAGGCTGAGCCTTGATCGTAGGTCCGCGGGATCCCCAGAATCGCGCGCATCTCTGCAGGGTCCGGCGTAACCACCGTATGCGGCCGGCACGATGCGCCGGGCGGGCATTTCGCCACGAGTACCGGCCGGGCATGACCCCGCGGTTCCCACCAGAACTCATAGGCCGGGCACGCAGCACGCAGCCCGGTCAGCACGCGCCGCTGGCGGCAGAACTCTGCCACCACGCTGCCCGCCGTAGGGTCAGCGGGATCTGTGCCACGATTCGTGTTCACGTCTCCGCCGGTCCAGGCTGCTGTGCGGATGCCCGCGTAACCCGGCTCGCCGGCACCCAGGCCTGGAGGCGGCAGCACGCGACGTGCTCGGTCCCCGGCCGCGAACTTAGCCGCCGTCCGTCACCTGAGGAGAAGTACTCAGCCTGGCTCGCAGGCGCTGCGGGGAACGCGCGGAGCAGCACGGCCGCGGGGTCAGGTGCGCAGTCCAGCGCCGCGGCGATGACGGCGGCCAGGTAGGCCTCGCGGGTGATGCGCGCCTGGTACCACCAGCGGCGCGTGTCGCTCTCCCATGAGTGCTTGGCCCGCGACAGCAGTTCCTTGCGCCACAGAATTGTCATCACGGTCATGACCGTGGTGTACGACGGGTCGCCGCCACCCCCGGTGCGGTAATCCAGCCGGTCACAGGCCGCACGGACGGTCAGCGGCTGGCCAGCGTCCCAGACCGCAGTCATGATCGCCGACTCCAGCGGCCCCAGACCAGGGACGATCACAGCGCACCCGCCAGGCCAGCCCGCCGCACCCGGATTACTGGCGCAATGCGTAATCGGCGGAGACACGTATGGATCCCGTCAGTGCTGTCCACTACGGTCACGGCCTCGGCCGGGATTCTCGCCACATCGGGTACATCAGGGGCCCGTCAGGGAGCTGAATCGGCGGGCCGTGGTCGGTGTAACCGTGGCGCAGGTAGATCTTCCGGGTGCGCAGGTCGGCGGCTTCCAGGTAAGCGGGCGCGCGAGCGTCCTGGTCGAGTATCTGGTGGTAGGAGCGCAGTAGCGTGGTGCCGGTTCCCTGGCTCTGCTTATCTGGCCGTACGGCGAGGATGGCGAGGTGGTGGTGGGGGATGCCGGCAGGGTGGTGCCGGGCGAGTGCCGCGTCGAAGGCCAGGAACCGGCCGGTCCAGGGACCTGTCGCGGTGGCGAGCCGTGTGCCGTAATCGGCGGGCTGGCCGCCTGTGCCCTCGCCAACGTGGATCCACAGCGCTGCTGCTGCGCGGTCGGCGGTGGTGAGGACTGCGCCGTTGGCCATCGCGTGTTCGACATACAGCCGGAAGTACCGTGGGAAGATCTCCCTGCGGGCAGCTGGGTCGGCTATCAGCCATCGGGAAGGCGCCAGGTCGTGGAAGGCGTCGGCGATGACCTGGCTGAGGGTGTCCAGGTCTGCCGCATCTGCGCGGACCGCGCTGCCGTGCAAGCCGCCCTCCGGCGTCAGCGACCGGCCCTGCGGGACGCTCATCATCACGTTCTTTCGCTGGCCGGGGTCAACTGGCCGGTGACGGCGTGGGCGCCGAGCCCGATCGCTGCGTACACCTGCGGGCGCCGGATCTTGAGTACCAGCCCCCAGCCGAGCCCGGCCGCGGCGACCACGGCATAGCTGACTGGCAGCGCCCACGCGGCGGGAGCGCCCGCCGGGACGCCGAGCAGCGTGCCGTAGTGCATCACTGCGAGTACAACGATGCCGGCCAGGAGGATGGCGGCCAGGGCGGGCGCGATCAAGCGTCGCCAGGCATTTTCGCCGTGTGGGTGGCGGCCGAAGAACGCGATCACCGCGACGGCGGTCAGCGCGAGCAGGACGAGGATGCCAAACCCGCCCGTGGTGCCCAGCCAGAAGAACAGGTGCGTCATGGGATCCCACCCGGCCAGCGCGTACACCACGATGACGACCAGGCCGGTCAGGCTCTGCACCAGCGATGCGGCCTTCGGGATGTTGTTGCCGCCCGTGCGGCCCAAGGCGGCGGGCAGCACGCTCTCCCGGCCCAGCGCATACATGTAGCGCCACACGCAGTTGTGGAAGGCAAGGGCTGCGGCGAACAGCGAGGTCAGGAACAGTAGCTGGGCGGCCTGTGACAGCCCGCCGCTGCCACCGAGGCCGAACAGCAGGCCAGTGCCCTGCTTGGCGGCTGCGGCCACGACGTGGCTGTCGCCGTTATGGACGGCCATGGCCCAGCTCGCCCCGGCGTAAACGACGGCGATCATGCCCAGGGCGAGGTAGGTGGCCACGGGGATGGTCCGGCGGGCGTTGCGTGCCTCTTCGGCGAGCACCGGTGCCTGCTCGAAGCCGACAGAGCCGAGCACCGCGACCACGGCCAGGACGCCGAACGTGCCGAAGCCGGCTGAGGTTAGAGCTGTCGGCGAGAGGGTCGCGAAGCTGAGGCGCCCACCCGCCGGGTGAGCAAGCCCGGATACCGTCTCGGCGAAGATGACCAGGATCTCGGCACTGAGCAGGACACTAGGACGGCGCCGGTGATGTCCACCCGCAGCAGGCCCAGGATGGTGATGACGGCCCAGGCGCCCAGTGCCCACGCCCACCACGGCGCGTGCACGCCGAGATGGGCGGCGGCCTCGCTGGCCGCGGTAGGCCCGAAGGCGCCGTAGAGCCCGACCTGCAAGAAGGTGTAGGACAGCAGTGCCACGAGGGCGGCGGAAACGCCGGCGGTGCGGCCGATGCCCCGGGCGACGAAGGATCTGGGGGCCGGCGTTGGTGATGTGCCGTGTCATCGCCACATACCCGATGGCGAACAACGCAAGGATCACCGCGATGACCAGGAAGGCGGCCGGGATCCCGGTTAACCCGGTCGTCTGGTAGGCGGTGGGGACGACCCCGGCAGCCACGGTCAGCGGGGCGACGCCGGCAAGGACGAAGAACAGCACGGCCGGGACGCCGAGCCGGTCGCGGGCGAGCGCCCGGGACACGCTGCTCGGCTTGCTTCCTGCTGTTTGCGTTCTGGACATGACGTGCTCCTGGTTACTGGATCGGATGGGTCAGGCGTTTACACGCGATGGGAGAGCAGGGCGCTGTCCACTGCTGCCTGGGTCTGGGCGATCAGGTCACGTAGGCCGGGATCGAGCTGGAGCATCACCTGATCGAGGCAGCCGCGGACCTTCGGCGGTGCGTACAGCGACAGGCGGGGGCCCAGCCCGCAGGCAGCGGCCAGCCCAGCCAGGGCCGCACTCTGGGCGGTCACCGGCCCGGACGAGCCCAGCGCGGGCCGCGCGCGGGTGAGCGGCGCGAACGCGCAGTCCGCGTCCACCGGAACCCACCGTTCGGCGCGCCAGGGACGCCGCGCGGAGGTCTGGGTCAGGTACCCCGACTGTTCCAGCCGACGGGCCACATCCCCCGCCGCAGTGCGTGCCAGGAACAGCAGCCAGTCCCACGCCGCGTGCCGCTCGTGTTCGCTGAGCACTTGGCCCAGGACGGAGTGTGCTAACCGGTCCTCGGGCGGGGTGCGGTCGGCCACCACAACCCCGTCACGCCGGAGGCAGACCTTACCCGCCAGCATCAGCTCGGCCAGCAGCGCGCCAGCCAGCCCAAGGCCGACGGCGCGCGGCTGCAGATATGGCTTGCCGCTCACCTCGTGGTGTGCCATCAGGTAGAGGTCATCAGCAAGCCGTCCGGTGCCGCTCAGCCGCGCCACGAGTCCTCCCCGGTTGCCCGGCTGCTGGGATGCCACCCATCAGGATTGCTGCTCATGCCGGGGGACGCGCTCGCCCATAGCAGCCGGCCCGCCCGCGCGGACCCAGCAGCAGAGCCAGTCATGGTCACCTTCATAAACGGAGACAGAAGGACAGCAGGCCCGGGCTGAATGGCCAGCGCCGACGGCCTGGTAACGGCAAGACGAGGGGGGCGCCGGCCCCAAAGAGACCTGACGAGGGGCCGGCGCCCGGCCCCGGCGTGCGGAGGCGGCCCAGGGACCGGGCCACACCCCCACGCCGGTCTTCTCCCGCCCTGGACGTGGCCCGGGCCGGCCCAGGTCGCCATGCCGCAGGCGTCCGGAGCAGCGCACACCTCGGTCAGGCACACGCGTCAGCCCGTGTGTGACCGGGCGCGCCATCACGTCGGGGCGAAGTACGTCAGCCATGGCGGAAACGGTGACATGTCCGATACGTGTCCGGAATCGGCAGGCACCAGACGGCCAATTTGCGGACACGAGCGGTGCGGGTTCCCACCGCAGAATTAACACGCAACGCCTGGCGGGACGGACTGCGGGCCTGGTGCGGCAGGGCACGCCACTCGCCCGCCGATGCTGCTGCGCTCGTTCCCGCCGTGTTGCCGCAGGCGGGAATGGCGACTGCCTTCCCGCCGGTTCCCCGCAGGAAACGGGCGGGCGCATTCCCGCACCAGGCGAGATGGGCGGCGTTGCCTATGCCGGCCCTGTGGATGGTGCCGCCGCCGCGGGTACCGCACGGACCCCACCCGGCAGCATCAGGCCCGCGCCTTCCCTGGTCGCGGCGATCGCCTGGGCCAGCACGTGCAGCAGGGCCATCGGGGAGACGAGCTGCCCTCCCGCGGAGGGAACGTGCGCCCACATGGCACGCTCGCCGCCATCGAGCCGCGACGGTGGTGCCGGCACGCGCCCGCCGTCGGCATGCCAGCGCACCGCGACCGGGCTTGCGGGACCTGCCCCGGTGGCCGTGTCAATCTCGTGGCGGGTCCACGGACACGCGCCCGACCGGGTAAGGAAGTAGCAGGCAGACCTCGCGCTGATCACAGCCAGGGCACCGGCCGGGTCGGGCAGCGCAGGCAGTCCCCGGATCTCATCCGGCACGCCACGGGTGTACAGCCACCAGCCCATGGCCACCAATCCTGCTGGACACGGGACCTCCAGGACGTCGATCATGGTGCCGGTCACAAGCCACAGCCGCCCGCCCGGGTCCTCCTCAGCCGGCCAGCCCCGCGCCAGGTATGCCTGCCGCGCCTGGCTCGCTGTCAGCGATTCCAGGCCATCGGGCATGTGCCGCGCCTCCCTGGGCTCTGCCGCAGACATCAGCCGCGCAGCGCCCGCCCGGGACTCGGCGGCTATCTGCGCCTGAATGCGGTCATGTCCCCGCGCGAACAACTCCCCGCTCGCCAGTA
>DPMS01000885.1 GCA_003541285.1 Actinomycetota bacterium | reverse complement strand
CCCCCGCAGTGCGCGGCTGATCCGCGCCGCGCACCGGGCAGCCGAGCACGGTGATCAGCTAGCCGCCTCGTCGCTGCTGCACGCTGCGCTGGCCGGGCTGCTGCGCGCCCACGCCCGGCCCGCACCGCCGGACACCCGGTCCCTGCGCGATGGTGGCGGCCGCGCGGTGAGGGCGGCACGCGACCTGCTGCACGCGCGGATGGCCGCCCCGCCCGCGCTGGCCGAATTGGCGGGGGCGGCCGGGGTCGGGCCGTTCGCGCTGCTGCGGGCATTCCGGGCCGAGACCGGGATGCCACCGCACGCGTACCTGAACCTGAAACTGGCGGGGCTGACGGTCCCGGACCGGGTGCTGGCGAGGGAACGTGCGCGCCGGTCCGCGGAACTGGTCCCCGTTGCGCTGCTGGCCGCCCTGGTGGCCGTGGAGACGCTCACCCACGGCAAGACGGTGGCGGCCGACCCGGCGCGGCTGGCCGGCCTGGCTGCCGCCCTGGTAGCGCTGGCCTTGCGGGCACCCTTCCTGGTGGTTGTCGTGGCCGCGGCCGCCACCGCGGCCGCCATCCACGCGCTCGGCCTGGGCTGACTGGGGCCCTGGCCCGTCCGCAGCAGCGAGACGGTAGTGTGCCCGCGTGAGTGTCCACGTTGAAGTGGTCCGCGATGCGACCCATGAGATGACCGAGGCGCTGCGCCGCCTGGTGCCCCAGCTGTCCACAAGCGCGGAACTGCCGGATCAGAAGGTCCTGCACCGCATCGTCGGGTCGGAGGCCACCACACTGCTCGCGGCGCGGGCGGACGGCAAGATCGTCGGGCTGCTGGCGCTGGCCATGTTCCCGGTCCCGACCGGCGTCCGTGCCTGGATCGAGGATGTGATCGTCGATGAGGCGGCCAGGGGGCAGGGCATCGGGGAAGCACTGACCCGGGAGGCGCTCAGCCTGGCGCAGGCAGCCGGGGCCAGGACGGTTGACCTGACCTCCCGCCCATCCCGGGCAGCGGCCGGCCGTCTCTACGAGCGCGTCGGATTCGCCACCCGCAGTACCCGCATCTACCGCTACACCTTCGGCAGCACCGGCTGACCGCCCGCGGCGGCCGGGCTGCGGGCGGGTCAGTGCGCGAGTTCGGCGACCGCGGCCAGCAGGCGGCTGGTGTCGGAGCGGTCGTTGTAGTGGACCAGGCCGGCCCGGACCGCACTGCCGGTCTCGCGGATGCCGAGCGCGGCCGCCAGTTCCCAGGCGTAGTTGTGGCCATGCCACACGTTGATCTTGCGGTCAGCGAGATGCGCCGCCACCTGGGCCGGTGAGTGGCCGGCCACCGTGAAGTAGACAGTCGCCGTGCGCTGGGGCGCCTTGCCGTACATGGTCACCCTTTCCATGGCCGAGAGCCCGTCCAGCAACTCACGCAAGAGCGCCTGCTCGTGCTCGTGCGCCGCGGTCATCGACGTGAGCAGCCGCTCCCGCCGGCTTCCTGCCGCCGACGCGTCCAGCGAGGCCAGGTGTTCCACCGCCGCGGTCACCCCGGCCAGGTCGGCGAACGGCGGCGTGCCCTGCTCGAAGCGCTCGGGCACCTCGCCCGGGGCGGGTGCCAGCTTGTCCGGGTGCAGCGACTCCAGCAGCGCCGGGTCGGCAATCACCGCCCCGATGTGCGGACCGGACCACTTGTATGCGCTGGTGGCGTAGAAATCAGCACCGAGCGCGGCGGCGCCGGTTGGCCCGTGCGGCGTCGCATGCACGCCGTCCACGTAGGTGAGGGCCCCGGCGGCGTGGGCCTTGGCGGTGATCTCGGCCACATCCGGGCGGGTGCCAATCACGTTGCTCGCCGCGGTGACCGCCACCAGAACGGTCCGCTCCGACAGCAGGGAGTCGTACTGCCCGGCTGGAAGCTCACCGGCGGGCAGTTCGACTTCTGCCCATTTGACCACCGCACCCGCCCGCTGGGCGGCCTGCACCCAGGGCCGGATGTTGGCGTCGTGGTCGAGCCGGGAGACGACGACCTCGTCGCCGGGGCGCCACGCCATGGCCAGGGTGTTGGCGAGCCGGTACGTCAGGGTCGTCATGTTCGGGCCAAGGATCACGCCCTCCGCGGCGCCGCCCACCAGATCCGCGACAGCCTGCCGGCATTCCGCGGTCAGCGCGGCCGAACGCTTGCTGGCAGGAAAGACACCGCCGGCGTTGCCCAGCCCCGACCGGTAGGCCGCGCCGATCGCCTCGATCACCGCGGCGGGCAGTTGCGTGCCGGCCGCGCCGTCCAGGTAGGCGTAGCCGTCGGCCAGCGCGGGGTAGGCGGCCCGCACCGTACTCACATCGAGCGTCATCGTTTCCCGCACCTTCCCCGGCCAGGGCGGCCCTGGCTCCAGGCTAGGCGGCCTGGCGCCGCCGGGCGAGGCGGGCGGCCCGGCTCATCAGCAGGGCGGTGGCGAAGCCGCCCGGGAAGATGTGTGCCCGGAGGCCGTCAGGCAAGCCGGCCTGAGGCGCGCAGCAGCACCCGCCAGCCGGTGCCGGAACCGGCCAGGACACCCCCGCGCCCGGCTGGCCCGGCCGCCGGGGCGCCGCACGCGGCCACCGCGAGCGGCTCGCCCAGCGGGAGGTGCGGCATGCCCGCCTGCCATCCGGCGACCAGGATGCCGGCGTCGGCGGGCGCGTAGTCCTTACCGATCGAGCGCGCCAGGTCCCAGGCATGCAGATGCCATTCCGCGCAGGCGCTGCCCAGCATGCCACCCACCGTCACCACGGTCTCGCGGTAGCGGTGATGGGGCAGATCCCAGACCGGCTCGATACGGCGGGCATAGGCACGGGCGGAGGCGGCGAACGCCGCGATGTGCTCGGGCCCCGCACCCTCGGCCAGGACCGCCAGTTCGGCAGCGTTCTGCCGGGCCAGCTTGCGGGCCAGGCTGTCCGGGTGCGCGCCGGTCGCCATCAGCCGGATCTTGTCCTTGGGCTTGAGCGTGCCGTTGACGATGCGGAGCAGCATCACCACGCCCACATAGTTGTCGAACCAGGAATCTATGATCAGCGCCTGCAGCGGCGCGCCGGCGTCACCCTTGGGCGGCGGCACCTTGGCGATCAGCGCCT
>DPMS01000628.1 GCA_003541285.1 Actinomycetota bacterium | reverse complement strand
GATCATCGTGGAAGGCGTCGATCTCATAGTTGACCTCAGGATTTCCATTCTCGCCGAACAAGGTCGATGGCGGGAGACGGGCATGAGCCAGACGGCGGTCTCGCGGATCTGGCGGGCGTTCGGCCCCAAGCCGCACTTAGTCCAGACCTGGAAACTGCCGACCGACCCGGAGTTCATCGCCAAGGTCCGCGACATCGTCGGCCTCTATCCTTGCAGTCTCTTCGGCACATCCTTGTCGGGTGCGGCTCGTCTGAGGTGAGCTTGTTACGCTGCGAGGATGCAGGTCTCGCGGTATTTCGCGTGGTGGATGCGTTCGTGCTCGCGGCGGAGGTGGAAGCGCCAGTAGGCGTCGAAGTCGCCGGTGGCTATGAGGGCGCGGAGTTTCAAGATGGCCTCGGCGCCTTCGAGTCCCCATCTGGCGCCCGTTATGTCCATTCTGTCCTTGACGATGTGCCGGCAGGCGCCCTCGATGATCCCGGTGGCGATGGGCCAGCCTTTGCGCAGCGCGGTGGCGTAGTCCAGGTAGTCCTGCTTGTTCTCCAGGTAGCGGGCGCATTCGTCGGCGCCGCCGCGCTCGGCCCGGGAGTAGCCGTAAGACGTGGCGCGGCGGCGGATCCCTGCCGCGACCTGGCGGGCCTTGCCGTGCAGGATCTTGCGTGCCTGGGCGGCGACCCATTCCTCGGCGGCGGGCTCGCCCTTGTCGAAGAAGGACCAGGCTGCCTTCCAGAGGTATTCAAGGACGTGGATGAGGTCGATGACGATCGTGACCGTGACGCCGCGGGCCGCGGCCTCGGCGGTGACGGCCTCGATCTGGGTGTTGTTGCCGTCGATGAGAACGACCCACTCGCGCTCGTGGCCGGGGTCGCGGCGCTCGGCCTCGTCAAAGGCCGACGCGATGACGGCGGGGATGTCCTCGGTGACCGAGGCGGTCAGCCACTTGCCCCGTGCCTGCGGCTCCCGCGGCTTCTGCTTCCTCTTCGGCGCCGCTGCCTGTGCTTTCTTCTTCCTGCGCTTCTGCGCGGGGGTGCTGATGACGTCCTCCGGCGTGCGCGGGACCGGGACGGCGCCGTAGACGCAGGCCAGCTCGGCCATCCGCTTGCGGCCGTTCTTCTCCCCGGGCGACAGCCGGGTCGCCAGCTTGTTCTCCGCCGATGCCGCGGCCTTCGCGGTCGCCGGGCGCAGCGCCTCCGGCAGCATCACGATGCCCTTGCCGTCGAAGGTCAGGATCAGCGGGCACCCGTCCGGCGCCGGGGCTATCAGGCGCCACGCGTAGAACGCCTCCACGTGCGCGGCAGCCCGCCGGGCCAGCTCCTCCAGCTGCCGTTTCCCGATCTTCACGCCGGTCGCGCGGGTGACCGCGGCGCACGCCGCCTCCATCGAGCCGCGCGCCGCCTCGATCGCGGCGAGCCTGCGCAGCCCGTGAGAGTGCTTCTCCTCCGGCAGGTTCAGCGCCGCGTCCAGCGGGTGCACATTCGGCCTGCCCGGCGACCGGTACGCGATCCGCGACACCGTGACCTGCCCGAATTTCGTCACCAGCGGCCGGGTCCGGCCTTTCTCCGCCCGTGTGCGAACCACGCCGTCCTCCCCGGCCACGTCATAACGCCGCTCCTCGGCCGCAGCCGATGCGTCCAGCCGGTCCTGGAACAGCCGCCGCAGCAGCTCCCGGCCCCGCGCCTCCAGCTGTTCCTCCAGCTCACCGTGGTGCAGCCCGGCCGCCTCCTCCGACGCCGCCCAGTCCTCCAGCTCCCGGAAGCACTTCCTGGACGCCGCGAACGCCTCGTCCTGGGCAGGCACGTACCCTTGCATCGGGCTCCTTCTTTTGCGATCCGGTCGTCAGACAACCGGGACCGTAACGAGAAGGAGCCCCTTACGCACGCACCGACACGAGCAAACCGGACACGATGCCATCAGGCGCACTAAAACGCTCCACACTGCATCACCCCACAGGAGCCGCACCCGACGGCGATAGTCGGTGTGGAGTATCTTCCAGTTCTTGAAGTGGCCGACGAGCCGTTCAACCGGCGCGCGAAACGACGATATCTGGGAGTTGTATTCCTTATCGGACAAGGTCAACTCTCCGCCCTTCGGCTTCTTCTTCGGGGTGACCAGGCCGGTGCCCTGATAACCCTTGTCGCCGAATCCTCCGCCGGCTTCCTTCAGGATATCGGCCGCTCCCGTCTCCTTGAACGCTTTCGCGTCATGCGTCTTCCCGGGCAGCGGGCCGGAAACCCAGACGGCAGTCCCGTCGAGAAGGGAAATCAACTGCGCGTTAAAACCGGTGGTCTTGTGCTTCTTGTTCCAGAGCTCCTGGTGCTCTTCGTAGGACCAGCAGGGCGTTAGTGTGCCGTCTACCAGCACAACCCTGCCCTTCACGACCTCTATGGCATCGGCCGCGGACGGCACGAACTCCTCCAGTACCGCTTTCACGAGCGGCACCAGTGCCGCTATGTAGCGTGAAATGGTGGGCTGCGAAGTGTCCCGGGAATCCCCGATGAATTCTTGGGTCGCGTTCTGCCGCAGATACATGCATGCTGCCTCCACCGCTCTGTACAGCCCTAGCGATTTCGGTCGACCGGTGCATTTATTCCACGGCCCATCGAGCGCGTTGTTTACTCGCTGGACGAGTTCCTGCATCTGCGTGACCATCAGGCCGGTGGTACGATAGTAGCGCAACGGT
>DPMS01000800.1 GCA_003541285.1 Actinomycetota bacterium | reverse complement strand
GGTGATGTGCCCGGAGGCGACCAGCCGGTCGGCGAGCCTGGTCACTGTTGACGCCTCCAGGCTCAGTGCCCGCGCGACCCGCCCTGAGCGGGCCGGCCCGAAGTCAGCAAGGACCGCGAGGACCCGGAACTGGGGCAGCGAAACCGCCCCGCCCAGCACGTCCATGCTTCGCAGCGCCACCCCGGCGAGCACCCTGGTGGCTTCCTGCAGTACCTCCACCATCGCAGCGTTGGGTCCGGCCTGGACGCCTACGCCTGTTCCTGATATTGCCATAGACAACTACTGTACCTAGCAAGGCCGTTTCGGCATACCGGCCGTTCTGGTTGCAGTCAACCGGCCGGGGCGGGTACAGATGCCCAGGTCAGAATGCCTATGGACCCCCATGGACCGTTAAGCAGCGGGCTCATCATCCGCCGGTCCTGGGTCCGAGTCCCAGCCGCCCCACCCCTTGTGCCGGGTGGGCCGCCGGAGTCAAGGCTGGCCGAAGGCCACCCCCGCCGGAACGTGGTCCTGACGCTGGCGCGGTTGAGGGCCAGCGGCTGCGGGCGTTCGGCGCGATAGGCGTCAATGGTCTCGGGCGATCGGGGCTTGCCCTGCTTCACGTGTGGCGGTCGTTGTGGCCGGGTCCGGGCAGGGGGAGGCCCTGGACGGGGGGCGTGGCAGGGTGGGCTGCCGAGCGTCCCCGGATGCGGATGATGGCCTCGCCAGCGGCCGCGGCCGCGATCAGGCCGCCGAGGACGGCGAGCTGGGCCGGGATGTGGGTCGCGGCGTAGACGGTCAGGCCAGCGAGCGATGCTGCGCAGGCGAGGGCGCCGCCCAGGGGGAGGACCCTGGCCCGGCCGCTGGTGCTGGTGAGCCTGCTGGCGGCGAGGTTGACGGCGGCGAAGATGATCAGGAAACCGGCCGAGCCCATCAGGCTGATGCCCTCGATGTTGACCGTGTTGACGATCACCAGCGTGCCTGCCGCCGTCGCCACCAGGCCGCCGATCGGGCGGTTCCAGACCGGCTGGCCAAACCGGGCGGGCAGCTCGCCGTCGCGGCCCATCAGGTAGGTGAACTTGGCGGCGCCGTACAGGGTCGCGTTGATCGCGCTTGAGGTGGACACCACGGCGGCGACCGCGATCAGCGCGAAGCCGGCCGAGCCGAGGAACGGGCGGGCGGCGGCGGCCAGCGCGTAGTCGCTTTCGGTGGCGATGGCGTGCGGCGACAGGTTGCCCACCGCCACGAAGGCGACCAGTACGTACAGGGCGATGACGCCACCGATCGCGATCAGGTAGGCGCGCGGCAGCGTCCGCTCCGGGTTGCGGGCGTCTTCGGACGCGTTGGCGATCAGCTCGAAGCCCTCGTAGCCCAAGAAGATCAGCGCGCCGGCGTAGATTATCGCGCCAGCCGACGGGAACGCCGCCGGCGAGACCCGGGCGGGGTTCACGAATGCCAGGCCCCCCAGGCAGAACAAGAGCAGGACGGCGAGCTTGAAATAGACCAGCACCGACTCGGCGCGGCCGACGAGCTGCGCGCCGGCCAGGTTGAGCGCGGCGAAGCAGACCACGACCGCGCTGGCGAACACCCGCGGCCAGGGCCCGTTCGCATTCAGCCCCAGCAACGCCGCCAGGTAGGCACCGAACGCAACCGCATAAAGGCCAAGCATTACGAAATAACTCAGCCACAAAAGCAGGTTCAGCGGGCCTGCCACGCTCGTGCCGAACGCGCGGTCCAAAAAGACCGCCGTCCCCCCGCGGCTGCGGATCCGCACCGACAACACCGAATACGACCAGCCGGTCAAGGCCGCAACCACCCCGCCGACGACGAACGACAGGTACGCGCCCCCGCCCGCGATCTGCACCGTCAGCCCCAGCACCGAGAAGATGCCACCGCCGACCATCCCGCCGATCCCGATCGACACCAGCGCAGCCAGGCCGAGACTCCCCGAAGTTGGCCTCCCGTGGTTCACCCTGTGCTCATTTTCAGCTGCCGACCCCCACCATGTCAGCCCAATCATGCCCCGATCAGGCTGCCGGCGCTGCCCCGGTCATCCATCCACAGCACGCGAGTCCGCCCAGAAATGACCACGTCGCGACCGAACGTGGCCGGCGGCCGATGACGCAGGCACACCGGATCCGCCCGTCCTGCGCGGCCATGGACCTTCGGCCACTCACTCGCTGAGGTGCGCAGATCTGGTCATCTGCGTGCCACCGCATGCGCTCCGCATGCGGCCCGCAGTCGGCCTTGGGCAGGAACTGGCCGCGCGCGGCGTAACGGTTGAGGTGCTGCTTACCGCCGCTGCCGTTGACCGCATCAACGAACTGCTTCGCCTCGGTGCCGTTGGCTGGGTCGGCGCGCTGCACCTGACCTGCTGAGCGCCTGGCGTGGCAGGTGCCCGGTGAGGAAGGCAGCGGTGCGGGGGGCCGGTCTGAGGGTGGCCCCCCTCCGGCGTCCCCGCCCTGGCTTGGCCGCGTCGGCGCCGCCTTCGGGACCGAGGCCGATCATGCGATCAGCGGCGGCGACAGGTTGAGGCCGTGCTCGACCGCGGTGACCGCGCCGACCGGGTGTGTCGGGTGGCGCGGTGCGCGGGTCTATGGTGCGGGTGTGCCGGTGGTCGCGGTGCTGGTGGGGTTGCAGGCGTCGGGCAAGACGACGTTCTGCCAGCGGGTGCTGGGTGCCGGACCCGTCATGGTGAGCAAGGGGCATTTCCCTCATGCCCGGCATCCGCAGCAGCGGCAGATGCGGCTGATCGAGGAGGCTTTGTCCGCTGGCTACGACGTGGTGGTGGACAATGTCAACCCTTCGCCGCAGGAGTGGGCGCCGCTGGTCGATGCTGCCCGGGCCCATGGGGCACGGGTGGTGGCGTATTGGTTTCCCCCGGATCTGGCGGGCTCCTTGCGGCGGAACGCGGCCCGGCCGGATCGGGCCAGGGTACCGGAGGTGGGGCTGCGTGCCACGCTGGCGCGTTTGCGGTGCCCGCGGGTGCGGGACGGCTTCGATGAGGTGTTCGTGGTGGAGTTCGACGGCGCGGGCGGTTTCGTTGTCTGCCCTGCTGGCGAGGGGGGCGAGGGCGGAGAGCCATGAGTTCGAGGCGCGCTTGCGGCAGGGGGGATGGTTCCACACGTTGACGGTCGCGCCGGGGGTATGGACGGTCATCCGGGTCGACGGGCGGGGTTCTCCCGGCTCACCGAGGCGCACTTTGACAAGCCGTTTGACCAGCGGGTGCGCCCGTACCTGGCCGGCGAGGCAGTGTCCCCGGTCACTGACCTGGGGCGGTCTACGGGTACACCCAGAGCGATGAGATCTCGGTCCTGCTGAAGCCGTCGTCTCACCATGATCACCAGCCCCGTTCAGCAGCCCAGGCGCCGGGGCCGTTGGTCACGCTGCAGGTCAGGCGCTCGCCGGACCCTGCTCGATGTGCAGCAGTTGCGCGGTGAGTCGGCCGGCTTCGCCAGC
>DPMS01000799.1 GCA_003541285.1 Actinomycetota bacterium | reverse complement strand
GTGCCGCTCGTGTACTGGATGTTGATCGGATCGTCGAAGGACAGGGCCGCCTCCCGCAGGGCCAGCAGGTCCGGATCATCCGCGGCGGGAGTGCCGGGGGACAGCAGCGCCTCCCACTCCGGCGTTCCCAGGTAGACCACCCGCTCCAGGCCTTCGGGCCTGACCTCCTCGATCATGCCCCGGTAGTCGCTGGTCTTGAACGACTCCGCGCTCACCAGCACCCGGACGCCCGACTGGCGCAGGGCATAGCCGAGTTCATGGCTGCGGTAGGCGGGGTTGATGTTCACCAGGATGATCCCGGCCTTCGCGGTCGCGTACTGGAGCAGCACCCACTCGGGGCAGTTCGGCGCCCAGATGCCGACCCGGTCCCCGGGCTCGATCCCCGCCGCGATCAGCCCGCGGGCGAGCGCATCGGATTCGGCGTCGAAGGCGGCATAGGTCCACCGCCGTCCGGTAGGCACGTCCACCACCGCCTCCCGGTCCGGGTACGTGGTGGCGACCCGGCGCAGGTTGGCGCCGATCGTCTCGCCGAGCAGCGGCATCGCGGATGCGCCGTGACTGTAGGACGGCTGTGTCACGCCGGTCATGGCAGCCCCCTTAGGACTTGGGTTGGCACCATGGTGCCCCTTTCGATGGCCCGCTGTGAATACCGGGTTGCTGGCCGGGGCGGAGAGGCGGTCTGTGACGGCTGTGACGCCTGACATCTTGTGACCGGTTGCGGACGGGTGGCTGCCATGAGCTGCCGTTCGGCGCCGTGTTCGTGACAAAGGGCCGTGGTAAGGCGTGCGGGGCCGTGACTAACGTCACAAGTGGGACAACGGGGGCGCGTCCGCCGGCGCCTACCACCGGCGGGCGCCCTCGGCAATCCGCGGGAGTGGGTCATGGACATCTTCTGGCTGATATTCGGATTGGTGGTCGTCGGCCTCATCGTCCTCGCGGTGAAGGCGGTTGTCGTCGTCCCGCAGGCCCACCAGCGCAACGTCGAGCGCTTCGGCAAGTACTACGGGACGTTCACGCCCGGGTTCCACCTCATCCTCCCGGTAGTCTTCCGGCTGAGGCCGATGATCGACCTGCGTGAGCAGGTACTTTCCCTGCGGGAGCCGGTCATCACCAGCGACAAGGTGGATCTTCGCATCGAGATCGTGGTGTTCTTCAAGGTGATCGATCCCTACAAGGCCGACTACGGGATCGCGCACTATTTCCTGGCGGCCGAGAAGTTCGCCGGCACCGTGTTGCGCAATGTCATCGCCAGGCTGAGCCTGCATGACGCGCTGACCTCCCGTGAGGTGATCAACGAGGAGTTGCGCGTCAAGCTCAACGAGACGTCGGTGCCGGACTGGGGCATCCGGGTCACCCGGGTCGAGGTCATGACCATCGATCCGCCGCCGAGCGTCAGGGAAGCGATGGAGGCCAGGCAGGGTGAGATCCTGCGGGCCGAGGGCCAGGCCCAGGCGATCGACCGGGTCTTCGCGGCGATCCACGCCGGGGACCCGGACCAGAAGCTGCTTGCCTACGAGTACCTGGAGATGCTGCCGAAGCTGGCGCAGGGCCCGGGTAGCACAGTGGTGGTCATCCCCAGCGAGCTGACCGGCGCGCTCAAGGCCCTGGGTGGCGCGTTCGGGAGTGGGCCGGGCGGTGGCGCCCCGGNNGCCGGGCGGTGGCGGGCCGGGTGCACCGGGCCCGCCCCACGGCACAGCCGGCGCGGCGGGCCCGGGCGAGGCACCCACTGCCGTGGAGCCGGGCGAGCGCGACGTCGCTTAGCGTCATGAAAGGCGGCACAGCCGCTACAAGCCCATCGCGGCGATGTCCTGGCCATCACAAATAGCCATGACCGCGCGCTGCGGGCAGAGATAGATTCACATAGGGACAGCGGGGACGCGCGTCTGCGGGTGCTCCCCGTTGTCGGTTCTGCCCCGGGAGCGGCCATGCACTGGTGGGTCATCTGGCTGATTGCCGCCATCGTGCTGGCGGTCGCGGAGGTTCTGACAACGACGCTGGCGCTTGGCCTGGTCGCGGCGGCGGCAGGGGTGACCGCCATCTCCGCGGCTCTCGGCCTGCCACTGCCGGTCCAAGTCGCCGTATTCGCCGCCGCGTCCGCGGCCGGCCTGGGCCTGGTGTGGCCGGTCGCCAGGCGGCACGTCCGGCAGGCCCCGCTGCTGCGGACCGGCGCCGCCGCCCTCGTCGGCAAGCCGGGGTTGGTGCTGGAGGAGGTCAGCGCGCATGGGGGGCGGGTCAGGATCGGCGGCGAGGAATGGTCGGCGCGGCCCTACGACGAGGACCTTGTCATACCCGCAGGCACCAAAGTCGACGTCATGAAGATCGATGGCGCGACGGCTCTTGTCTATCCCCGGGAGTAAGCCATGCAATTCGCCGCGCCCATCATCGGGCTGGTCGTCGTCCTGCTCATGATCATCGTGGTGGCCAGGTCTGTCCGCATCGTCCCCCAGGCGCGGGCCCGCAACGTTGAGCGCCTCGGCCGGTACCGCAAGACCCTCGAGCCGGGGCTGAACTTCATCGTCCCGGTCATCGACCGGGTCAAGCCGCTGATCGATCTGCGCGAGCAGGTGGTCTCGTTCATGGGGCAGCCCGTCATCACCGAGGACAACCTCGTTGTCCTCATCGACACCGTGCTGTTCTTCCAGGTAACCGATCCGCGGGCGGCCGACTACGAGATTGTCAACTACATCCAGGCCATTGAGCAGCTCACCGCCACCATGCTGCGCAGCGTGATCGGCAGCATGGACCTGGAGGACACGCTGACCTCGCGCGACCGGATCAACACCATGCTGCGCGGGGTGCTCGACGAAGCGTCGGGCAAGTGGGGAATCCGGACGACCCGGGTGGAGATCAAGGCGATCGACCCACCACAGAGCGTCAAGGACGCGATGGAAAAGCAGATGCGGGCGGAACGCGAGAAGCGCGCGGCCATCCTCACCGCGGAAGGCGTCCGCCAGTCCCAGATCCTGACCGCCGAGGGCGACAAGCAGAGCACGATCTTGCGGGCGGAGGGGGAGAAGCAGGGGGCGATCCTGCGCGCCGAGGGCGAGGCCCAGGCGATCGATACCGTCTTCCGCGCCATCCACACCGGTGACCCGGACCCGAAGCTGCTCGCCTACCAGTACCTGCAGTCCCTGCCGCAGATCGCGCAGGGCCAGGGGAGCACCGTATGGATGATCCCGAGCGAGCTGACCACGGCCCTGAAGCAGCTCGGCGGCGCTTTCGCGGTCGGGCGCCAGGAGCAGCCCGCCCCGGCGCCCCAGCCGGCCGTGTCACCGCCGGCCGGGTCGGTGTCACCCCCGGCCGGGTCTTCCCCGGTGGTGCCGCCCGCGGCCGTGTCTTCCCCGGCCGGACCACCCCCGGCCGCGGCGCCCGGCCCTGACGGTGAGCAGGTGCAGCCGGTTACCTGACTGGTCTGGGCGGGCTCAGTAGCGGATCGCCAGGCCAACGGTCAGCAGCGCGCCGAACGCCAGTTGCAGCCGGCCCGTCTGCCCGAGCGCGCCGATCAGCGCGGGGCCGGCCGCGCCCGCCCGTACCGCCCGGAGCGGGATGAGCGCGAGCGGGACGGTCGCCAGAGCCAGCAGCGCGAGCGGCCTTGCCAGGGCGATCAGCACCGCCATGCCGAACGGGATCAGCAGGCAACTGCCGTACAGCACGCGGGTGCGCTGGTCGCCGATGAGAACCGCCAGGGTGTGCTTGCCCGCCGCCAGGTCAGAGGGGATGTCCCGCAGGTTGTTGACGACCAGCAGGGCGCAGGCGAGCAGCCCGACCGGGACGCAGGCCGCCAGGACCAGCCAGGTCACCGAGTCCATCTGGACATACGCGGTGCCGGCCACGGCGGCGACCCCGAAGAAGGCGAAGACGGCAACCTCGCCCAGGCCCCGGTAGCCGTAGGGCCGGCTGCCGCCGGTGTAGGTCCAGGCCGCGGCCACGGCGGCCGCGCCCAGGAGGACCAGCCACCAGGAGGTGGTGGCGGCCAGCGCGAAGCCTGCGAGGCAGGCGGTGGCGAAACTGGCCAGCGCGGCGGCGAGCACCTGCCGCGGGGGAGCGAGCCCGGCGGCCACCAGCCGGACCGGCCCGAGGCGGCGCTCATCCGCGCCGCGGACACCGTCGCTGTAGTCGTTGGCGTAGTTGACCCCTATCTGCAGGGCCAGGGCGACAACCAGTGCCAGGCCGGCCCGCCCGGCGGAGAACCGCCCATACCCGAAGGCAACCCCCGAGCCCACCACCACCGGGACGATGGCCGCTGGCAGTGTCCGTGGCCGGGCACCGCCCAGCCATTCCCGTGCTGTCGCCACTAGTCCGGGCCCGAGTGATCCGCCAGACCGGTCGCTGGCCTCACTCGCCGAGTCCGCCGAGGTCGCGCACCGCGCCAGTGGAGGCGGACGTCGCCATCGCCGCGTACACCGCAAGCGCCTGGCTGACCTGCCGCTGGCGGGCAGCGGGCCGGAAACCACTCTCGCTGGCCAGCAGCCGTTCCCGCCGGGCGGCGAGTTCAGTGGCCGGCACGTCGAGCGTGAGCTCGCGGCGCGGGATGTCGATCTCTACCCGGTCCCCGTCCTCGACCAGGGCGATCAGCCCACCGGCCGCGGCCTCGGGGGACACGTGCCCGATCGATAGCCCGGTGGTGCCGCCCGAGAACCGGCCGTCAGTGATCAGGGCGCAAGCCCGGCCCAGGCCCTTGCCCTTGAGGAAGCTGGTGGGGTACAGCATCTCCTGCATGCCCGGCCCGCCCTTGGGCCCCTCGTACCGGATGGTCACCACATCGCCCGCGGCCACCTTTCCGCCCAGGATGCCGTCCACCGCGTCTTCCTGGCTCTCGAAGACCCGGGCCGGCCCGGAGAACCGCCACAGCTCCTCCGGCACCCCGGCCGTCTTCACGATCGCGCCTTCGGGTGCCAGATTGCCGTAGAGCACGGCGAGGCCCCCGTCGGCGGTATAGGCGTGCTGCCTGTCCCTGATGCAGCCCTCTGCCCGGTCCTCGTCCAGTGACGTCCACCGGGTGTCCTGCGAGTACGGCTTGATGGTGCGGATCCCGCCAGGAGCGGCGTGGAAGAGTTCGCGCGCCTGCGGCTGGGCCGATTCCGAGCGGATGTCCCAGCGGTCCAGGAACGACCGCAGCGAGGGGCTGTGCACGGTGTGAACGCCCTGGTTGAGCAGGCCTGCCCGGTCCAGTTCGCCGAGGATCGCGGGGATACCGCCGGCCCGGTGCACATCCTCCACGTGGTAGCTGCTGCTCGGCGCGACCTTGCACAGGCACGGCACCCGCCGCGACAGCTCGTCGATCTCCTTCAGCCCGAAGCCGACCCGTGCCTCGTGCGCGGCGGCCAGCAGGTGCAGGATCGTGTTGGTGGAGCCGCCCATCGCGATGTCCAGGGCCATCGCGTTCTCGAACGCGTCCCGGGTCGCGATCGACAGCGGCAGCACCGACTCGTCGTCATCCTCGTAATACCGCCTGGTCAGGTCCACCACGACCCGGCCTGCCTGCTCGAACAGCCCGCGCCGCGCGGTATGGGTGGCCAGCGTGGTGCCATTGCCGGGCAGCGCCAGGCCGATCGCCTCGGTCAGGCAGTTCATGGAGTTGGCGGTGAACATGCCCGAACAGGAGCCGCAGGTAGGACACGCGGCCTCCTCCAGTTCGGCCAGCCGCTCGCCCGACACCGACGGATCAGCGGACGCGATCATCGAATCGATCAGGTCGATCTTGAGGGGGCTGCTGCCGGCGGTCTCCCCATCGGGGCGGGGGACACCGGCCTCCATCGGGCCGCCGGACACGAACACGGCAGGGATATTCAGCCGCAGCGCGGCCATGAGCATCCCCGGGGTGATCTTGTCGCAGTTGGAGATGCAGACCAGCGCGTCCGCACAGTGCGCGTTCACCATGTACTCAACCGAGTCGGCGATCAGCTCGCGGCTGGGCAGGGAGTACAGCATGCCGCCGTGCCCCATCGCGATGCCGTCGTCGACGGCGATCGTGTTGAACTCCCGGGGAATCGCCCCGGCGCCCTTGACCGCGTCAGCGACGACCTGCCCGACCTCGCGCAGGTGCACGTGGCCGGGAACGAACTCGGTGAAGCTGTTGGCGACCGCGACGATCGGCTTGCCGAGATCCTCGCGTGCGACCCCGGTGGCACGCAGCAGCGCGCGCGCCCCGGCCATGTTCCGCCCGTGCGTGACGGTGCGGGAGCGTAGCGGCGGCATGTTTCCTCCAGATGCGGAAGTCCTCAGCCTACCGGGGCCCGGACCCGCCTGGCGGCCCTCTCCGGCCAGCCAGCGTCAGGCATGGATGTGGCCTCCATGCCTGCCCATTGGCGGGGCCCCGCCTGTCCATTGGCATCAAATCCACATCCATCGCCGGCGAAGCCCGGGCCGGGCTAGCGCACCGGGGGAAGCAACTGGGCCGCGGCTGCGTGGATGAGCTCAATCTGCCGAGCGTCGAGGCGGCGGGTGCGGTTGGCGCAGGCCTCGCGCCGCAGGTACTTGCCGAGCCTGCGGCCGCAGAACACGTCGACCCCGCTGACCTTGACCACCACCCAGGGGACGGTGGGCCCGTAGATGACCATCGCGGGGCGTGCGGTCACCGGCTGCCCCAGCGCCTCGCTGATCAGGCGGCCCGCCTGTCCTGCCAGCCCCCGCGTGTTCCTGAGCACGGCTGCCTGGTCGAACGGCCCGTGATACAACTGGCCGCCCTGGGTGGCGCGGACCGGCAGCCGCCGGTCCCAGCGCTGGGAGCCCACCGCGTAGACGCCGGCCGGGCCGATGACAAGGTGATCGATGACGGATTCGGTGCCGGGGATCATCCGGCCATGCAGGGAGATGTAACCGGATGGCGCTAGCCGCACCAGCCGGCGCCGGGTACGCCGCTGAGCCGAGGTCACCCGGGCGGCGGCAGGAATGACAGCTCTTGTCCGGGCGTGGTAGAGGCTGTCGGCGGTCGCGGCCAGGGCTGCCACGGTCAGGCCGATCCGCCAGTTGGTGAGCAGGGTCATCACGGCCGCGACGCTGACCGAGACAACCGCCAGCCGGGCCCACCATGCCAGCTGGGGGTCGGCTCTGAGGCTGGCCAGCACGGTCAGGCTCGGCCAGGTACGGTGCAGCTGATCCTGCCCCAGGATCCCGGTCATCCCCGGCTCCGCGGCCGCCACCGGCACATCGGCCGCGGACTTCTTACGTTGCGGCTTGCTCCGCGGCCGCCCCGGCCGTTCCGGCGTGGCTGGTCCCGCTGTGGCT
>DPMS01000803.1 GCA_003541285.1 Actinomycetota bacterium | reverse complement strand
CCCGCTGACCTCGCTGGCCAGCGTGGTCGAGATGAGCGGCGACTTCTCGCTGACGCTGCCGGTCATGCTGGCGGTCGCGATCGCCTCCACCATCTCCAGGGCGCTCAGCTACGGCACGATCTACACCACCAAGCTGCTGCGCCGCGGCACCGATATCGACCGTACCGCCCCGTGGCGCGCCCTACAGGACATGAAACTCGCCGACGTCATGCGCCCGTTCCGGCCCGCTCTCCCGGTCCCGCCGGATGGCGGCACGCCCGCGGCGCAGGGCGTCTCCCCGGACGGCAACGGCACCCGGCCGGGCCCGGAAGCCATCCCCGGGCCGGTCACCTACCGGCACGACCCGCAGGCCCTGTTCGCCTCGGAGTCCCTCGGCCAGACACTGCGCCAGCTGGAGGTCTACGGCCACGACGGCCTGCCCGTGCTGTCCGCCGACGGGCAGCAGATACAAGGCTGGGCCACCAGCGCCGGCGTGCTGCGCGCCCTCGCCCGTCAGATCTCCGGCACCCACGACGAGACCGCGCAAGCCCAGGCCGCCGCCGAGTGGGATCATGTCGACGGAAAGGCCGCGCTCAGGCACCCGCCGACTCCGCTGCCCGGCTACCAGGTCATCGAGATCGCCATTACCGACGATTCGCCCGCCGCCGGGCGGAATCTGAGGGACGTCCGCTGGCCGCCGGCCAGCACCCTCGTCTCAGTGCTGCGTGGCCGGCGGCTCCACGCACCCGACCCGGACTTTACCCTGGCCCCCGGTGATCGCGTCAGCCTGCTGATCCCCGCGCCGACGGACTCACCGTCCCGGAACCCCGACGGCAGAGGCCGCGAGCACACCGCCAGCCACTAAACAGCAGCGCGTGAAGGCCACCCCGGGCCGGGGTCACCCGGCCCCAAAGCTGCCGATGCGCGCTCTCGCGCCCGCGGCGATCAGCAGGGCAGTCACCCTGCCACCCGGTGAGCGCGCCAGCATCACTGCTGCCGCTGCTGCGGCCGGGCGTGCGGTCACCCTGTTCCGCGGCTGACGCGCAATCCCGGGAAAAGGCCGCTGAGGTCACTGTGCTGTGGCGGTATCAGGCCGCCCGGTAGACGACGAGCGACACGGCGGCGTACTGGGTGAGGTAGGCCAGGATGGTGATCGCGTGGAAGACCTCGTGGAATCCGAACCACTGCGGTGAGGGGTCGGGCCGCTTCCGCGCGTAGACGACGGCACCGAGGCTGTACAGGATGCCCCCGGCCAACACCAGCGCCAAGGCGAGGGCTCCCGCGCCGTGCAGGAGCTGTGGCAGGACGAAGACTGCGACCCAGCCAAGCGCGATGAACAGCGAGGTGATGAGCCAGCGCGGCGCGGGCCGCCAGGTGGGCCGCCAGATGAGCCGGGCCAGGGCGCCGGCTGTTGTTGCGGCCCAGATGATGGCCAGCACGCTCAGCCGCGTCCAGCCGCGCAGCGCGAGCACCGCCAGTGGGGTGTAGGTGCCGGCGATCACCAGCAGGATGCTCACGTGATCGAGCCGGGCTAGCAGGCCTCTGCGCCTGGTGCCTGGTGGTGAGCGGTGGTAGGCCGCGGACACGCCGAACAGGGCCATGCAGGTCACGCCGTACACGGCGGCGGCGAGCCTGGCCGGCTGGGTGGGGGCAAGCGCGATGAGCACGACGCTGGCAATGGCTGCGGCTGGGAAGGCCCCGGCGTGCAGCACACCCCGGAGCCTGGGCGCCGCGGCGCCCGCACCGCCCCCGGTGTCGGCGGCACCCTCGCCACCTGTCCTGCCTGCGGTACCCGCGGCACTGTGCACGGAGCGCTCCCTCCTGCCGGTCCCGTAACCTACGGTACCGAAGGTTACTAGACCGTAAAGTCATAGGCCGGAGTACGTCGAAACCATCGAGAAGCTCGAGCTGTTACAGAGCCCAGGACGCTGGGCGTCATCGGGGTCAGCCCGGGATCGGGCAGCTGACCGGGCCTGGCTGGTGGTGAGGCCTGGGCCCCGGGCCTGGCGACTGTCCCCCAGCCCAGCGGGCTTGCGGCCAGTTTCTCGGGAAGCACGGTCGGCTCGCCAGCAGGTCCCGCCAGTGTGGACCGCCGAAACCTTCCTGACCGAACGGCAGCTGGTGGTTGAAGGTCCTTCGTCCCTGTCGGCACGTCATGGGCTGACGGCAGGCTGTGTGTGAGGCATTCGCTTAGGAGAGGGAACAGCGATGACACGCACGCCTGAGGAAGTCTTTCAGCACCATGCGCAGGCGCTTGGCGCTGGCGACCTGGACGGAATCGTCGCCGACTACGCCGACGACGCGGTCTTCATCAGCCCGGCGGGGGTCCGGCGGGGCAAGGAAGGCATACGGGCAGCGTTCGTTCAGCTGCTCGCTGACGTTCCGGATGCGAACTGGGATCTGAAGACCCAGATCTATGAGAACGACATCCTTTTCCTGGAGTGGGCCGCTGACTCTGCCGCGACCTTCATCGAGGACGGCATTGACACGTTCGTGTTCAGCGACGGCCTGATCCGGGTTCAGACGGTCCGCTACACACTGCAGCACAAGAGCTGAACTGCGATCCGGAGGGCGGCGCGATGAAAGCTGTGCGGCTGCATGAGTACGGCCACCGGCCGGTCATCGAGCAGGTGCCTGAGCCGGCTGTCAGCGGGCCGCTGGATGTCATCGTCAGGATCGGCGGTGCCGGGCTGTGCCGCACGGATCTTCACATCGTGGAGGGCCAGTGGCGGGACAAGAGCAACGTGGCCCTGCCGTACACCCTTGGTCACGAGAATGCAGGCTGGGTGCACGCCGTGGGCCCGGCCGTCGAGAATGTCGCTGCCGGGGACACGGTGATTGTCCATCCGCTCGTCACGTGCGGGTTCTGCCGGGCGTGCCGGGCGGGGGATGACATGCACTGTGCCAGCGGCGCGTTCCCCGGCATCGACACCGACGGCGGATTCGCCGAGCTGCTGAAGACCGGCGCACGGGCAGTCGTCAAGCTTGACCCTCAGGTCCGCCCGCAGGATGTGGCGGCTCTGGCCGATGCCGGGCTTACCGCCTACCACGCGGTGAAGAAGGCGGCCCCTATCCTTTACCCCGGAACCAGCGCGGTAGTTCTCGGCGCAGGCGGCCTGGGGCACATCGGCATCCAGTCGCTGAAGGCGCTGACCACGGCCCAGGTGATCGTCGTCGACCGGTCAGTGGCCGCGCTGGAGTTGGCCCGCACCTGCGGGGCCGATCACACGGTGCTGGCCGACGGGAGCCAGACCGCCAGGGTGAAGGAACTCACCGACGGCCACGGCTGCGAGGCGGTCATCGACTTCGTCGGTGAGGGCGGTGCGCTCGAGGACGGTGTCGCGATGCTCCGCCGGGCTGGCACCTACTACGTCATCGGCTACGGCGGTGTGCTCAGCGTGCCCGCCATAGACATCATCTCCACCGAGATCAACTTCGTCGGTAACCTCGTCGGCACCTATAACGACCTGGCCGAACTCATGACCCTGAACGCCCGCGGCGAGGTCGCCCTCCGCACCCATGGCTATCCCCTGGATGCGGTCAGCGACGCCATGGATGATCTTGACCGCGGGCGCCTGCACGGCCGGGGAATCCTTATCCCGTGACGACTCGCCGCGCCGGGGTGGGCCTCATGTTCGCTGGCGTGGCCGGCGGCTGCGGCAGGGCCGTCCGGGTGCGGCACAGGCGGCCGTCGCCCGCCTCCTGTCCCGCGGTTAGGGTGGCAGGGTGGGCATGGCTGATGGCAGCTACCTGGTGGGACCGGAGTCTGGCCGGCTGCTGGTCAGGACGGCCCGTACCGGGCTGGGCTCGAAGGCTGGTCACGATCTCACCATCGAGGTGACCCGCTGGCGCGGGAACGTGGTTATCGATGCTGTCAACCCGGCCAGCTCATCGGTGACGGTTGAGGTTGACGTTGACTCATTCGAGGTCCGGCAGGGAACCGGCGGCATCAAGCCGTTGACGGACGCAGACCGCGCCGACATCAAGAACACTCTTCGCGGCAAGATCCTGAACACCGGGCGGTATCCGACGATCACGTTCGGATCGAGTCGGATCAGCGGGACTGCAGAGTCGTTCCGCATCGACGGTGACCTCACCATCGTGGGTGTCACCCAGCCGGTCACCGTTGAGGGCCAGCTGGTGACGGGCCGCGCGCACGGGTCGGCCGTGATCGTGCAGTCCCGGTGGGGGATCCGTCCCTATTCGGCGTTCCTGGGAGCACTCAGGCTGCGCGATGAGATCGAGGTCCAGTTCGACATCGGCCTCACATCGGGCACCTGACACACCAGGCATGCACCCGTCACCCGCTGGTCCGCCATGCCGCCAAGAACACACGAACGGCATGCAGATAAGTGAGATCCGGGCGTGAGTAGGGCACCGAGCGGAGCGGTTGGCGGATACGGCGTGGGTGCATCCGGTTCGCCGTCGGCGTCCGCCGCCCCGCCCGGCCAGTGGGAAGGAGCGCCGGATGACACTGCGCAACCGCGGGGAACCAGCCGGATTCTCCAAGCTCGCAGCGCCCCTCATGACCATCGCCATGAGACGCGCCAACCGCAAGACCTCCGCAACCTCCGGGCCGTCCTCCAGACCGCGGAACAAACGACCCAGGCGATGCCACAGCATCCGCCCCTCCGCCAGACCGCCCTCCACACCATCCCCAGCGCTGGACCCGGGGCGAAGAAGCCGTGCCCGCGGGCGCACAGATACCCACGTTCTGCACTGCCTCCGCAATGCCGCGGCTACCCTGGGAATCGCCGTGCTCCGATACGGGGTGCGCCGCCGCCAGCCTGACTCCGGGGCTGCTCATCGGGAAGCCTGAGCCGCCGTATTGTCCTTACGTGAGGCAGGCCATGGGTCCGGGCGGCAGGTAGCGACGGGCGCGGCCCGGACGTCATCATGGATCACGGCAGCTGGCCGGAGGGACGGCATGCGGACGTTGTGGCGGGATGAGGACGGCGCGTGGCGGACTACGCTGCGCGGCCGGCAGGTGCTTGCCGATCCGCGGATCAACAAGGGAACGGCGTTCGGCGACAGCGAGCGCCACGACCTTGGCCTGACCGGGCTGATCCCGGCCGCCCACTTCACCCTGGACGACCAGGTCGCGCGCGTTTACGCACAGTACCGGCGCCAGCCCGACGACCTGGCCCGTAACATCACCCTGAACGCCCTGCACGATCGCAACGAAGTCTTGTTCTACCGGCTGCTGACCGGCCACCTGAGCGAGATGCTGCCGATCATCTACACGCCAACGGTCGGGCAGGCGATCGAGCACTACAGCCACGAGTACCGGCGGCCCCGCGGGATCTACCTGTCCGTGGACCACCCAGAACTGATAGAGGCCTCGCTGCTCGCCTCCGATCTCGGGCCCGACGACGTCGACCTGATCGTGGCGACCGACGCGGGCGCCATTCTGGGAATAGGGGACTGGGGGGTCGGCGGCATCCATATCGCGGTGGGGAAGCTCGCCGTGTACACCGCGGCAGGCGGGATCGATCCTGCCCGCACCATCCCGGTCGTGCTGGATGTGGGGACCGACCGGCAGAGCCTGCTCGACGACCCGCTCTATATCGGTAACCGTCATCCGCGGGTGCCCGCGGCTGAGTACGACGCCTTCCTCGATGAGTTCGTCCGTACGGTCGGCAAGCTGTTCCCGCTGGCATTGCTGCACTGGGAGGATGTTGGGGTTGCGAATGCCAGGCGGCTGCTCGAGCGGTACCGGGATGAGCGGCTGACTTTCAATGACGACATCCAGGGCACGGGCGCGGTCAACCTGGCCGCCGTGCTCGCCGCGACCAGAGCGACCGGGGTGCCGCCGACCGGCCACCGGATCGTGATCTTCGGGATGGGCACGGCCGGGGCAGGCATCGCGGACCAGCTGACCGCGGCCATGGTGGCCCAGGGAGTGCCGGAGGCGGAGGCCAGGCGGCGGTTCTGGGCGGTTGACCGTCAGGGGCTGCTGACGCGGGACATGACAGCGCTCAGCGACCTGCAACGCCGGTACGCCCGCGACCCGGCAGAGGTAGCGGGCTGGCGCCGCGACGGCGGCCTGGGAGAGCACGCGGTGCCAGGAGAGCGCACGGTGCCAGGCGGCCCGGGCGTGGCGGACGGCATTAGTCTCGCCGAGGTGGTCGCCCGGGTGCACCCCACGGTGCTGATCGGGACCTCGACGACGGCAGGGGCCTTCAGCGAGGCGGTCGTCCGCGACATGGCGGCCCACGCCGGGCGGCCGGTGGTCCTTCCGATGTCCAACCCGACCGCTTTGTCCGAGGCGGCACCGGCTGACCTCATCAGCTGGACCGATGGCCGTGCGCTGGTCGCCACCGGGAGCCCGTTTGGTGCCGTGGACCACGGCGGTATCCGCTATGAGATCGGCCAGGCCAACAACGCTCTGATCTTCCCGGGCCTGGGCCTCGGGGTGATCGCCGCCCGGGCGCGGCGGGTGACCGACGGGATGCTGCTGGCGGCTGCCCGCGCGGTCGCGGACCTGGTGGACACCTCGACCCCGGGCGCTCCGCTGCTGCCACGCGTGGCGGACCTGCGGGAAACGTCGGTCGTGGTGGCCGCCGCGGTCGCCAGGGCCGCCGAGGCGGAAGGCGTGGCGTCCGCCACGCTGGACGCCGACCTCGCCGGCCAGGTGAAGGCGCTGATGTGGGAGCCCCGCTACCGCCCGGTCAGGCCAGCCTGAGCTCGGTGAGCCCGTGCCACACAGCACCGTTTCGCCCGGCCCGTCTGACCACGGGAGTGGCGCGGGCGCGAGACAGCGGCGGGATACAGGCCTGCGCCAGCGCTGGCACCGGCTATGCGTACCTGACCGGTGAAGTGCTGTTCATAAGGGACAGCATCGACCGTCACCACGAGGTGCTGCGGGCACCGGCGCGCCCCGCGCCAGCTCCTGCCAGGGCGCTGGCGAAAGGACTCGCCGCATGGGCTTTTCCGCTTGCAGATCCACGCCCGCACCTCCGGCGGTGCCCGGTACCTCACCAAGATCGAAGCCCGGGGCGACCCGGGCTACGCCGCCACCTCGGTAATGCCCGGGGAAAGCGCGCTCTGCCTCGCGCTGGAGCGTGACCGCCTGCCCGGCCTCGCCGGTGTCCTCACACCGGCGACAGCGATGGGGACCACGCTCGCCGGCCGGCTCACATTGGCGGGGCAGACCCTGACCACGCAGCGGATCATCCGATAACCGCGCCGCCGCTGGAAGCCGGGCCCTCAAGTGCGGGTCTGTGCCCATGACAGCGACGCCGTCACGCGTCAGCCGGCCGCGCAATAAGGCGGATATGGTTCGTCATGTGGCGGAGGAGTCGGCAACAGAGTGTGACACAGGTAGTAGGGGAATCCCCGCAGGCTGCCAGCGCCGGATCGATGACGTGCTCGCCCCCGCTGGCTGCACCGTCAGAGCTCGGGGTGGTCGGGGTCGGGCTGGGCGGTGGCTAGCTGCCACCTGCCACATTGACCGAGAACGAGTTGGTCGCCAGGCCCGTGCCGCCGTGCCATAGCTCGAAGCCGGCCTCGACGCCGATCAGGTACCAGGAGTTCTGGATGTAGCCCCGGCTCACCGCGTCGGCCACCAGCGGCTGCAGGTCCAGATGGCTGACCGAGGTGGTGCCGGTGGTCATCGTGTAGGAGATGGTGTTCCATCTCCACTGGCGGAGCCACACGTGGTAGCTGTGGCCGCCGATGCTGACGTTGCTGGCCACCTGTACGCCGGCCGGCCGCAGGGGCCCGCTGTGATTCAGCCAGATCATCAGCTCGCCGCCTTTCGGCTGGCCGCTGGTGGTGGGGGTCTGGTTGAACCAGATGTCGTAGGCCACGTTGTAGATGTTGCTGCCCCCCGGCTGGGTGGTGCTCCAGCTCGTGGTCACCGTGCCGACACGGATGTCGGAGACCTGGATCGGGAAGCCGCTGTTCGACGTGCACGCACCCCAGTGGCAGCCCTTGTAGATGAACGGGTAGCCGCCGGGCCCACCGTTCGTTGCCTTGGAGATCGAGGAGTTCGCCACCGTGAAGTCGGCGTCCCCGTCGGTGGCGATGCACTCAGGAGCGCTCGAGCCCCACTCGTTGTTCATGATCGTGTAGGCACCGCCGCTGACGGAAAGAGTCTGCGAGCCGCACAGCGTGGTGGTGGCAGCCCCGGAACAAGCGGCCAGCAGGATGACGGCCAGGATGCCGCCTGTCCCCAGCAGTAATGCGGCAGCCAGCGCGAGGGCATGTCTGCGCGGGGTCATGCTCGTCCCCCCGGGCAGGAGGAACCGCCAGGTCCCCCGTGGCGGCGGCGCCGGCAAGCGCACGGCGATGTCGTACCGGGCACCGTGTCAGCAGTCATCGCCTCACCGGGCGAGGCTCATCCCAGCTGGCTGGGACGTTCGCAGGGCCGGGGCCCCGGCTGCCGCGTTTTCCCTCGCTGAGCCAGTTGTCACAGGTACTGCCCCGTCGCTGCGCTGTCTGTCTTCGACACCCGCACCGAAACCACGTTGGCCAGGTTGATGATCACGCCGCTCTCGTCGGCCTGGCGGTCATACCGTGCATGGGTCAGGATCAGACTGCGCCGCTCGTCCAGTGCACGGGCGACCGCCTCAAGCGCCTCGCGTTCCGCGCCGAAATCCGCGCATACCACAGAGACGTCTTCACCGTTCACCGGGTGAAATCGCAAGATCAGCACGACTTTCTCAGGCACCGCCGGCCCTCCTTAGCTGCCCCAGCCCGTTACAACAGCGGCCCCGCCGGGGCGTGCGGGCGCCCCGCGGGGCCTAGTTCCCGTCCTCCCGCCAAACCGGGAGGACGAGACCGTGCAAGGCACCGTAGACCGGCCGCCGGCCAGTTTCTCGGGCCGGCCGCCAATCTCTGCCGGAGCCGTCAAGAGGTGCGGGCCTCGCCCTTCATGTCTGCGTCGGCGTCGGTGCTGGGGTCTGTCTGCCCGTCGCCCATCTCCGCGGCGGGTGGCACATCCGCATTGGTCTCCGGCGTCATGGAGTCTGGTTTCCTGCGGTGGCGGAAAAAAGCGGCTGCCGCCGCGCAAGCAGCAGCCGTAGCCGCCGCCATGGCGATCGGCCTACGCCAGCTCCGGTGCGGTGGCGTGCCGGGCTCGAGCCGCTGCGCGGCCGAGGACAGCAGGGCCGAGACCTTCGGTGCGACGCTGTCTTCCAGGATCTGGCCTGTGCGCTCGACCCGCGGTGCCGCCCAGGCGCGCGTTCTGTGTACTCTGCGCCTTGCAGCCGCCCCGGAGCTCATGGCAAGCGGCTTCACCTTGGCCGCAGCTGGCGCCAGGTGAGTGGCCACCTGGCGCGCGCGGTCCAAGGCTTCGTCGGTTCTTATCTTGCGGGACATATGACACCTCCGCGAGTGCGCTTCATCTGGCAGCTTCCCCCGGCGGGCCATGTCAATCACTGCGGCCACCACCGCGGACCGATGCCCGCGATCGGCCTGTGCGTTGCGGCAGATGCCACAACCCCACCTAAGAACCGTTCAACCTGGCCGGTCAGAGGCAAAAGTCCCCTTTGTTATGTCCGCAAGTGAGTCGATGGTTGTCATCGACGGCCAAAGGGGTGCAGCGACACCTGCCCGTCCGGATCGCTGATGTCCACGGAAGGAGTCCTGCACCTCACAGCGACGACACCATCGCGCTGGTGCTGAAGGTTCCCCCCGCGCGGAACTGACGGGCAGCCCGGCAGCAACCCAAGTCCAGAAAGTCACCCTCACACCCCGCCCGGCCTGCCCACCGCCGCCTGACCCGCCCGCCATCAGGATGACCCGGCTTCGCCTGGCGCTGCCGCCTGCCCACTACCGCTCGATTTTCGAGTCTGCCGGGAAGCGGTAAACCATAGTCCGGCCCCCGCCGTCTAGTGACGGACGGCGCATTGCAGTATGCGTGCGGAATCCAACGGGCAACGCCAGCAACAAGGAGAGGGGCATACCCATGGCAGCCACGCTTCAGAAGATCCTGCTCGCGCCGGACACCCAGCCCATGGTGATCGCCGACTGCTTCATGCTGATCGAGCAGGAGGTCTCGGACATGTCAGGGGTCTCCGGGACCGCGGTCAAGCTGGCCTACAAGACGGTGAACACCTTCATGCCGGGCCACGTCCGCTACCTGGTGGGGTCTCTGCTTCCGCAGATGGTGCACAAGCTTGAGCCGTACTGGGCGGACTTCAGCACTTCCGGCGGCTCCGAGTTCGGCGACTACCTGGCCAAGCGCGGCGAGGAGGTGTCGGAGGCCCTGCTCTCGGTGACCGACGCCCGCGCGGCGGCCTCCGGCCGGCCCACAGTCGTCAAGGCGTACGGCACCGTCCGCGGCAGCGCAGTCAAGCACATTGAGGCCACGCTCCCGCACGTTGGCGGCCTGGTACTGAAGTACGCGGCCTGACCACCAGTCGCTGAAGCCCGCATAGCGTTCAGCTACTGTCACGAAGGTGACCGTCGGTCATGCAGGCGGCTCGCCGCCGGCGGCCACCCATGCCAGCGCCAGGCTCGTGGAGAGCACCCGGGGCCAGCGCCCGGCCCCACGGCGCTGGGGAAGGCGAGGCACAGCCGGCTGTACTCGGCGAGGGTGGTGAAGCCGATGGCGTCGATGCCTGGGGCGCTGCTGGGCGCCCGTTCCACGATCACGGCGGCACCCGCGTCACCGACGCGTAAGTGAGGCAAGCCGCTTACGGATCCCTCCTCGCCCGCGTAGCGCTCCGCACCCGGCGCTATGCTCGTGTATGAAGATTGTCCGTTTCTGGGCGGCCAGCGGTAGAGGCGAACGTCATCAGCAGCAGGCGACTCTGCCCAGGAATCGATCCCGGCCAGGCCGGCCGCTGATCCGGCAGCTCGCCGGCCGCGAACCATGGGAGATCTGATCGGCTCTGCTCAGCCAGCGGCAGCGCAGCGCAATGCCCGTGTGAGCGGGGGCGCGGAGCACGACCCGGGTGCAAGCGTTGACGGTGCCGAGTACACATTGTCTTACGGTCAGTACCGGCTGGCCTACGAGGTCTACGGTTCAGGCGACAGGGTGCTGGTATGGCTGCACGGCCTGCTGCTGGACGCCAACCTCAGCCGTGGCCTGGCCCGGATGCTGGCGGCTCAGGGCAACCGGGTCGTGCTGCTCGACCTCCTGGGTCATGGCCGGAGCGACAAGCCCCGCCATGCTGGCTCCCACCGGATGGACCTTTACGTTGAGCAGGTGCTGTGCCTGCTGGACGAGCTCGGCGTGGATCAGGTGGTGCTCGGAGGCGTCTCGCTGGGTACCAACGTGAGCCTGCTCACTACCGTGAAAGCACCGGAGAGGGTCCGCGGCCTGATCCTGGAAATGCCGGTTCTTGAGTGGGCAGTGCCCGCGGCGGCGCTGGTTTTCCTGCCGATCCTGCTCGGGGTGCACTACCTGCGAGCCCCGCTGCGGCTGGTCTGCCGGGCAGCCTCCCGCCTGCCCGCATCGAGGATGGGCCCGCTCGGCTCGTTCGTCAGTGCCGCCACATCGGATCCAGATGAAATCGCAGCCGTGCTGCATGGTGTGCTGCTGGGGCCCATCGCCCCGACCATCGAGCAGCGCCGGTCCATCACCGTCCCGGCGCTGGTGCTGGGGCACGGGATCGACCTGATCCACTCATTCAGTGACGCGGAGAACCTGGCGCGCCAGCTCCCCGGCGCCCGGCTGATCCGGACCCGCACCTTCGCTGAGCTGTGGGTCCGGCCCGCCCGTCTGACCGCCGAGATCAGCGAGTTCCTTGACCGTATCTGGGCGGGCGGGCCACTTGGCGCAGAAGGTGGGGTGCCTGCGTGACGCCGCGTGTCCTCAGCGGATCACGTAGGCGGTGCGGCGCGCGCGCCTGGTGCGCAGCCAGTACTCGAAGCTGAACCCAGGCCGCAGGGCGCGGTTGGCGCCGTCGGCGTCCAGGCACCAGCTCTTGCATCCGCCCTGACTCCAGACGGCACGGCCCAGGCAGCGCTGGATCGCCGGCCCGCCGCCCCAGCGCTGCGAGGCAGAACGCCACATGGCAGTCTGACAGGGTGGTGTTATGACCGCGGATGCCCGGCAGCGCCTGACCCACGGGTAGCCGAGGTGCCCGGCGGCGAGAGGGATCTGACGGTCGCAGTGACCGGCCCGACCGGGACCTTCGGGTTCGGCCTGGTTCCCCTCCTGCAGGCCGACGACCGGGTGGCGCGGGTCGTGGGCATCGCCCGGCGCCCGTTCGACGCGGCTGCGTACGGCTGGACGAAAATGGAGTACCGCCGCGGGGACGTCCGCGACCCCGGCACCCTGCGTGACGCGTTCGCTCACGCCGACGTGGTGGTGCACCTGGCGTTCTGGGTCACCGGTGCCGCCTCACGGGAGGCCATCCGGTCGGTCAACGTCGAAGGCACGCTGAACGCCTGGCGTGCCGCAGCCGCGGCCGGTGCCCGCCGCTTTGTCTACGCCTCCTCGGTGGCAGCTTACGGCTTCCACCCCGACAATCCGATCGGGATGACCGAGGACTGGCCCGTGCGGCCCGATGCCCGGCTGTTCTACGCCCAGGAGAAGGCCGAACTGGAGGGCCTGTTGCGGGCCGAGGCTGCCGGGTCCGCGGGGCTCGGCTTGTACCTGCTGCGCCCGTCAGTCGTGCTGGGTCCGCACGCCGTGGGCGCGAAGGGCCTGCGGGCCGGGCCGCTGGCACCGCTGGCCCGCCATCTGGCCGGGCGGGTTGGCCGGCTGCCGGTGCCGGTGCCGGTGNNCTACAACATCGCGGCCGACGGAATCGTCACCGCCACCGACCTCGCCCGTGAACTCGGTCTGCGCCCGCTGCCGCTTCCCGCAGGCCCGGCGCAGTTCACGGCCCGGGCCATTGCCGCCCTGCCATTCCTGCCTCCCGTTGCGGAGTGGGTAGAGGTGTTCAGCCATCCGGCGATCATGGACACGGCCCGCGCGAAGCAGGAGCTGGGCTGGAAGCCTCGCTTCACCGCGCTTGAGGCGTTGCGGGACGCCCTGCGGCGAGGACTGGGGCAGGACCCCGCCAGCGCGTGAATCCCACCTCAGGACATGAGCGGGATGAGATCGATGACGGCGGCGTTCCCCGGGCTGGCGGCCATCAGGCTGACAAGAGGGGTGATCCACCCGCGCCCGGTGAAGGGCGGCCGGTGGTATCTGCCGGCCAGGCGGCTGCCCCGCTCCAGGTTGAAGCCGGGCCGGGAGCTCAGCGGCACAACGGCGTGAGTGGCGGTGCGGCATGAACCGCCGCTTATCAACGTCCGCCCGGCAGCGCGGACAGCAGCTATGACCGCATCCACCGTGACGGCCGCGACCATCCGGCCTTCATCGTCGACTCCGCCGGTAACGGGGGATTCAGCCATGACCTGGACGGTAGCCCTGAAGATACGGGCACCGAGGAGCGTCCTGCTGATGGTGGACGGATGGAGGACGAGGTCCCCGGTGAACAGGCCGGAGTCCAGATCCGCACGGACCGTCAGTGACCCGTTCAGGGGCACGCGCAGGGAGTTCTTGCGGACGGTGAGGAATCCCGTACCGAGTACGCGATCTCGTGCATGATCATCCTCTTCGCTGCTGCGCGTGGCGAGGCCTCCCCGGTGGGGGTGTGACCCGGGTGTCAACGGTGGGGCAGGACCGGCAGCAGGATGTGAGCAGGGTGCTGGGCGTCACAGTGGATTTCGAACCGGCATCGCCGCGCTCTGGTCGCCGCACCGAAGGGCTCTGGAGTGCCAAAGTTGCGGGCATACCGCGGGAACGCACCTCCGCTGATCTGCACGCGGATCCGGTGCCCGGCCTGTACCCGGTACGCCGTCGGGTAGAGTTCCACGTCCACCGCCAGGATCTGATCGTCGCCGACCTGGACGTCGGTGGCGGGCACCGTCTGCGGGCACAGCCGCCGGATGCCATCCACGACGTTGCGGGAGACGCCTTTGACGTCGACGTCGCAGACCCGGACGAAGAGGTCGGCGTACTGGCGGTCGGTGCGCACGAAGATGCGGGCACTGACGGGTCCCACCAGGTCCAGGTGGCCGGGGAAGGGCCCGGTGGTGTAGGTCAGGACGTCGGGCCTGGTCTCGATCGCGGCGTTGTCGACCTGCTTGCCTGGCGGCTGCAGGAGGGGTCCCCCTGCTGACGGCGTCGGGTCCGCCGGGTTGTAGACGAACGTGCCAGGCAGGGCATCGCCAGGCTCGGCGTCCAGGCTCAGGCCGCCATGAGTGCGCAGGTAGTAGGCCGTCCCCACGGCGGCCGGCGGTGGCCAATCCGGCAGGTCGAGCCAGGTGCCGGCCCGCTGGAGGAACACCCGCACTGGCGCACCCTCCGGCGCCGCGCCACCGCCCAGATAGTGGTCCAGCCAGGCGATGTCCTGGCGGGCGATGGCCTTCAGTTCGCCGGGCTCGCCGTGCAGCCAGGGCCCGACGG
This sequence comes from Actinomycetota bacterium, assembly GCA_003541285.1. Taxonomy (GTDB): domain Bacteria; phylum Actinomycetota; class Actinomycetes; order Streptosporangiales; family Streptosporangiaceae; genus UBA9676. Next base: position 3,364 of record DPMS01000803.1, on the reverse strand, counting down.
TGAGCCGGGCCGTGACCCCGGCCGCCCGGATCGCCGCGTAGTCGCGCAGCTGCCAGGGCAGGAAAAGGTCCCACCAGCCGGTCACCATGCTGACCGGGGGAAGCCTGGTCAGGTCGGCACCGTCATGGTCCGCGGCCGCCCAGAACTCGTCGGCCGCCGGCGCGTGCCCGGTGAAGTCCCGCCAGAAAGCGACCGGTGCGCCCGCCACGGCAACGTCGGCGGCCTGCAGCGGGACCTTCCGCAAGGCTCGTTTCATCCTGGCCGTCTGGCGCGGGTTCGGGACGACGTGCAGCAGGCCCCGTTCCTGCCTGCCGACGAGCCCGGTCCAGTTCAGCGCGTTCTGGATACCCGGCGCGCCGTGCTGGTAGAAGGCAGCGGTGATCTTCGCAGCGGTGATGTTGAGCGACACCGACCGCAGCGGCGGATCGGCATAGGGCGCGACAGCCCACTGCGTGTGCCCCAGATAGCTGCCCCCGGTCATCGACACCTGGCCGTCGCACCACGGCTGGTCGCGCAGCCAGGCCACGGTGGCCAGGCCGTCCTGGTGTTCGGACAGGAACGGGCGGAACTGGCCGCCCGAGCCGAACGTTCCGCGAGTGCTCTGGATGAACACCTGGAAGCCGCGGCGTGCCAGCGGGGCGGCGAACAGGAACCCTGCCGGGCCCGCCCGGCCGTAGGGCGAGCGGATGAGCACCACGGGAAGCGGCCCGTCGTGTCCGGCGGGCCGGTAATGATCACCGAGCAGGACAACGCCGTCCGGCATCACCACCGCGACATCGGGCCGTACAACGTAGGGCACGGCTGGGCAGGGAAGGCCAACCGCGCGGTCAACCGCCCTGCCGGCCAAACGCGACAGCGGATTCATCCGCCAGCCTCTGCGATGACGGTCACAACTGCCTCATCCTGACAGCATTACCTGCGGCCGGGCAGCCACTGCAAGGCCCGCATCGCCGCGGTCATGGCCCGGGCGTACGCCGCAGGCGGCATGGCGCCGGGCGGCGCGATGGGGAGGAGCCGCTGGAGCGCGATGGTCTGGGTGTTGGTGTACTTGAGGATTCCGTGCTCGCCGTGCCTGCTGCCAACACCGGAGTCCTTCCAGCCGCCCATGGGGGCGTCGACGGACCCCCAGGTGGCCGCGTAGCCCTCGTTGACGTTGACGGTTCCGGCCTGCAGCCTGCTGGCGATCCGGCGTCCCTTGCGGGTGTCGCGGGTCCAGACTGAGAAGTTCAGGCCGTAGCAGCTGTCGTTGGCCCGCTCGATGGCCTCGTCCGGTCCGCTGACGCGGTACAGGGAGATGACCGGCCCGAAAGTCTCGTCGGCGTACAAGGTCATCTCAGGTGAGCAGTCCGTCAGCACGGTGGGCTCGTAGAAGTAGGGCCCGATGTCGGGACGCGCCTTGCCCCCGGCCAGCAGCGTCGCGCCCTTGCTGACCGCGTCGCCGACGTGGCGGACGACAGTGTCCAGTTGGTTCGCCGAGATCAGCGAGCCGATGTCCGCCTTGTAGGTGAGAGCGTTGCCCAGGCGAAGCGACCTGGTCGCCTTCACGAAGCGCGGGACGAACTCGTCCCACACCGCCGCGTCGATATACATCCGCTCCATCGAGATGCACAGCTGGCCGGTGGTGGAGAACGCCGCCCGCACTGCCCCGGGCACAGTCCTGCTAAGGTCGGCGTCGGCGAGGACGAGGATCGCGTTCTTCCCGCCGAGTTCCATCGAGTAGTCCATGAGCCGTTCGGCCGCCAGGGTGGCGACAATCCGCCCGACCCGGGTGCTGCCAGTGAACATGAGGAAGTCGCAGTGCTCGATGAGCGGCGTCCCGAGTTCCGGCCCCGGGCCGGTCACGACCTGCAGGACACCAGGGGGCAGGCCGGCCTCTTCCAGCAGTTCCGCGGCCCATAGCGCCGAGTACGGCGTCTGCCCGTCCGGTTTGACGATGACCGTATTGCCTGCGGCGAGCGCCGGGAGGGCGTCGCTGATGCCTAGCGTCAGCGGATAGTTCCACGGGCAGAGCATGCCGACCACGCCCTTCGGGCGGTGGCATTCCCATGTCTGTGTCAGCGCGGGAAGGGCGCCCGCGCGGCGGTGTGGGCGCAGGTAGCCCGGGGCGGTGCGCGCGTAGTACCGGCTCACCTGCGCCACGTCGATGACCTCTTCGAAGGCGTGCCGGCGGGCCTTGCCGTTCTCCAGCTGAATAAGATCGAGCACCTCATCCTGCCGGTCGAGCAGGAGTTCGGCGAAACGGAGCAGGATCGCCGACCGGTCAGTGACGTGCGTCCGCGCCCAGCCGGGCTGCGCACCGCGGGCTACGCCGGCGGCCGCTCCGCGGCGGGCGATCCCGACCTGATCCCGGGCGGGCCCGGGTACTACGGCGGGCCGGTTCACCCGGATGACGACGAGTTCGGCGGCGATCTGTACCGCCCGAGCGAGCGGGACGACCTCACCGGCACGGGCCGCAGGTTCGGCCTTCCCGGTCGCGGGGGCCAGGACGGCAGAGATCCGTTCGGTCCTGGTCGTCGCGGGTCGCGCGGTTCAGGGGGCTCAGGCCGGCCGCCGGGCAACTGGTTCCAGCGGCAGTGGCATGCGAGCTGGTGGCGGCACTGGACGCTCAAGAAAGCCAGTCTCCTGGCTGGCGGCATGGCCGCCTTCATGGCCCTCGCGCTTATCGCCGCCTACTTCGTCGCGTATAACCACTACGCGGTCCCAGTTAAGGGAATCATCGCGGCGCAGCAGCAGTCGTCGGTCGTCTACTTCGACAACGGGCACGCCGTCGTCGGGACGTTCGGGAGCACCAATCGCACGATCCTGACCTCCGCCGACATGAAGAAGAACAAGTATCTCGAGGCGGCCTTCGTAGCCGCCGAGGACAGGGGTTTCTGGACCGAGGGCGGCATCTCGCTGACCGGTACCGCGCGAGCGATCCTGGTCGACCTGACCGGCAAGGGCTACCAGGGCGGATCGACGATCACCGAGCAGTTCATCAAGACCTACCTCGACCCGTCCGGGCTTGGCAACCTCACCTACAAGGACAAGCTCAAGGAGATCATCGACGCCATCCAGCTGGCGCGGGTCAAGGACAAGCAGTGGGTCCTGACGCATTACCTGAACGCCATCTACCTCGGCAGCGGCGCCTACGGCGTAGAGGCGGCCGCGGAGACGTATTTCGGCCGGCACGCCTCGCAACTCGGCATCGGCCAGTCGGCGAGGCTCGCCGCGATGGTGCAGGAACCGTCGGCGTTCGACCCGCACCACCCGGCCGCGGTCGTGCCGGGCTTGAACGAGTCGCTGCTCGGCCGCTGGGTCGCCACGGTCACCAATATGGCCAGGGACACCTATCCGGACGGCACTCCCGTCATCACCCAGCAGC
>DPMS01000281.1 GCA_003541285.1 Actinomycetota bacterium | reverse complement strand
CCGGCTGCCCACTCGTTCCAGCAAGGCCTTCAGGTTGGCGCCCTCTCCGACCCACCGTTGACGGGGCTGACCCCGGACTCACAGCTCAATCCAGGGAAGACCCGATAGCGGATCCACCGGCCAGGCTCAACCTGCGTCACTGCCATCCGCAGCCGGTGTGGCTTGCAGGTCAGCCGTAGAACAGGCGCTCCATCACGGCGCGGGCCCGGCGGGCTGCCCGCCGGTGGTCCTGCACCAGATCCTGGTAGGCCTCGGGCGCGTACCCCAGCACCGACGCCACTGCCGCCAGTCCGGGCTGCCGGGTGGGCATCATGTCCGACGGCCGGCCCCGGACCAGCACCACCGCGTCCCGGATCCGGGCCGCCAGCCGCCAGGCAGCCGCCAGCGCCACCGTGTCCGCCTCCCCCACCAGGCCCGCCTCAGCCGCCGCCGCCAGCCCGGCCATCGTCCTGGTCGTGCGCAGCCCCGGCACCGCGTACGCGTGCCTGAGCTGGAGCAGCTGAACCACCCATTCCACGTCCGCCAGCCCGCCAGGGCCGAGCTTGAGGTGAAGCGCGGGGTCGACTCCGCGCGGCATCCGTTCGGCTTCCATCCGCGCCTTGATGCGCCTTATTTCCCGAACGGAAGCTTCGGGGAGACCGCCCGCTGGATACCGGAACTCATCTGCCAGCGCAGTGAAGGCCTCGCCGAGCGCGCGGTCCCCGGCGACCGGCTCGGCGCGCAGCAGTGCCTGGGCTTCCCAGGGCACCGACCAGCGCTCGTAGTAGGCACGGTAGGAGGCCAGCGTGCGCACCAGGGGACCCTGCCGACCCTCGGGCCGCAGCCCCGGGTCGATCAGCAGCGGCGGGTCAGGGGCGGGACGGGCCAGCAGCGCCCGCAGGTCCTCGGCAACGGCGTGGGCGGCGCGGCTCGCCTCCTCCTCGCCCGCGCCTGGCAGTGGGTCGTGCACGAACATGACGTCCGCGTCGCTGCCGTAGCCGGTCTCATGGCCGCCGAACCGGCCCATCGCCACCACGGACAGCCGGGTCGGCAGCTCCCCGTGTTCGGCTTCGGCGGTCCGGATCGCCACGTACAGCGCGGCACTGACGGCCGCCCCGGTCACGGCGGTCAGCGCCTCCCCGGTCTCCTCGATGCCGGACAGGCTCAGCAGGTCCGCGGTGGCGATGCGGAGCAGTTCGCGCCGGCGCAGCGCCCGTACCGCCGCCACCGCGTCCGGCGGGCTCGGGTGCCTGCGGACGGCGGCGACGGCCTCCACCCGCAGGGCGGCCGCAGGCCGCGGGGTGAGCCGGCCGTCCTCGCCAAGGATGGCGACCATCGCCGGCTGGCGCAGCAGCAGGTCGGTCGCGTACCGGCTGGCGGATAGCACCCGGGCCATCCGGCGGGCGACCGTCGTGTCGTCCCGCAGCAGCCGCAGGTACCAGGGCGAGTTGCCGAGGGCGTCGCTGACCTGGCGGAACGCGAGCAGCCCGGCGTCGGGCTGGGCGGCGTCGGCGAACCAGCCGAGCATCACCGGCAGCAGGGTGCGCTGGATCGCGGCGCGGCGGGAGACACCGGAAGTGAGCGCTTCGATGTGGCGCAGCGCCCCGGCCGGGTCCAGGTAGCCGAGGGCCTCCAGCCGGGCACGCGCAGCCTCCGGGGTGAGCCTGGCCACCTCATCGGGCAGCCGGGCGACCGCGTCGAGCAACGGGCGGTAGAAGAGTTTCTCGTGCAGCCGCCGCACCTCGCTGGCGTGCAGACGCCAGGCGGCGGTGAGTTCGGCGGCCGGGTCGGCGCGGGACGGGCTGCGGACGGGCGGCCGGCGGCCGCCGCCGCGTGGGCCCGGGCCTGGGATTCCGCCCGGAGCGGCCTGCCCAGGTTCGCCAGCGGCAAGCCCGGCCTCCCGGGTGGCAGGCCCCGGCGCACGGGCGGCGGGCCCATCGGCGGCGGTCCGCAGGGCGCGGCCGAGCCGGCGCAGGACGGCCGGGTCTTCGGGCAGGGTGTGCGTGCGGCGCAGATGCATGAGCTGGAGCAGGTGCTCCACCGCGCGCAGGAACCGGTAGGCGGCGGCCAGGCTGGCCGCGTCCTCGCGGCCCACGTAGCCGCCCTGGGCCAGGGCGGCGAGCGCGGGCAGCGTCGCCGGGCTGCGGATCGTCTCGTCGGTGCGGCCGTGCACCAGTTGCAGCAGCTGCACCGCGAACTCGATATCCCGCAAACCCCCGGGCCCCAGCTTGAGCTGGCGCCCGGCCTCGCGGGCGGGCAGGGTGCCGATCACCCGGCGGCGCATCGCCTGCACGTCCGCGACGAAGTTGTCGCGCTGGGCCGCCTGCCAGACCAGCGGGGCCATGGCCTCGATATAGGCGTCGCCGAGCGCACGGTCACCGGCCACCGGCCGGGCCTTGAGCAGAGCCTGGAACTCCCAGGTCTTCGCCCAGCGCTCGTAATAGGCACGGTGGCTGGCCAGGGTGCGCACGAGCGGGCCGGCGCGTCCTTCCGGGCGCAGGTTCGGGTCGACCGGGAACAGGACCCCCTGCGCCGTGCTCTGCGAGCAGACCCGGATCATGCCCGAGGCGAGCTGGGTCGCGGTGCGCAGGGCGGCGGTCTCAGCCTCGGCCCGGGCGTTGCGGTCCATTCCCGCCCGCCCTGCCCCGTTCCCGGCCGCCGCCTCGGCGACGAAGATCACGTCCACGTCGCTGGCGTAGTTCAGCTCCCGGCCCCCGCACTTGCCCATGGCGATCACCGCCAGCCGGCCCGGCGCGGATCCGGCGGGAAGCTGGGACCGGGCGATGGCCAGCGCCGCCTCCAGCGCCGCCGCCGCCAGGTCGGCGAGTTCGGCAGCGACCTCGTCGAAGGTGATCTGGCCGGTGAGGTCCCTGGCCGCCAGGTGGAGCAGCCGCTGCCGGTAGGCGACCCGCAGCGCGGTGGCCGGATCGGCGTGCCGGGGCCGATGATCCCCGTCCGGCGGCGGTGGCGGCGGCACGGCGGTCGCGACCGGTTCCGCCGCGGCCGGGTCGGCCCCTACCGCAGTCAGCAGCGCCACCCGCAGCTCCGCTGCCGATGGGCAGGTCAGGGCCTCCTGGCCACGCAGCAGCCGCCAGCCTTCCGGGTGCCGCGCGAGGTGGTCGCCGAGCGCGGCGCTGGACCCGAGCACCGCGAACAGGCGCCGCCGCAGGCCAGGGTCCTCGTGGATGGCGGCGAGCATCTCCTCGTCGGCGGGTATCCGGGACAGCGCCGCCAGCGCAAGATCGGGGTCGGCGGCGTTCCCGAGCGCCTCCAGCAGGACGGTGCCGGCCTCGCTAATGCCGGCCTGCTCGCCGGCACCGAGGGCCAGGCTCCCGACCAGTTGCTCCGCCCGGGCGGGGTCAGCGAACCCCATCCGGGCCAGCCTGGCGGCGAGGGTGGTCCGGCGTGGCATGCTCACCCCTGCACGGTAGCGATCACGCGGCCCGGCCTGCATCCCCCGGCCGGCGTGGCATCGCCCGGCCCGTGGGCACGCACCGCGCAGCGCTAGCCGCCGGGCTGCCAGCGGCCCAGCAGGATATCGGCCTGGTTCAGCTGCCCGTCAGGGCCCGTTACCACCGCCAGCACGAGCCGGGCGTGCTCCCCGTCCAGTTCCACCGTGACCGCCGTCTCCCCGTTGCCGGCGCGGACCGCGCCGGGGCGGCACCGGCCGGCCCAGGCACCCGCCATCCGCAGCTGGCGCAGCAGCAGCCCTGTGTCCACCGCGGGCGAGACCGGCAGGGTGGACGGCCAGCCGGGGGCACCGTCGTTCAGCAGCGAAACCAGGGACGCGAGCATCTGCGCGAGAGGGGAATCGGGGGCCGGCGGCACGGCGAGGGTCAGGGCCTGGACCCGGGGCGGGCGCTCGGGAGTGAGGCGGATCTCGGCCTGCACCGTGCCTCGTTCCCCGCGCAGCCACCAGCGGCAGTGCGCCGGGGAGTCGAACTCGGCGCGGCGGTCCGGGTCCTCGCGGAAGTCCCCGATGCGCTGGCCGATCAGCTCGGCCTTGTGACGGCGCTCCGGGTACGGCTCGTCCTGTGCGACGTTCTCCGAGAACAGCCGGTCAGCGGCTGCGTCATCCCACGCCCGCAGGAGCCGGTCCACCTTCCGCCGGGCCTGCGCCGTCTGCGGCCACGGCCCGCCCGGCGCCGGAGCCGGCCCGCTGACCGGCGGCGCGGTCTACGGCCCGGCCGCCGGGACCTGCGGCAGCACGGCTTCGAGCAGCCTGACTGCCAGCGACGACGCCCCGGCATACGTGCTGTTCGCCAGGACGATCACGCCGGTCCCGGTCGCCACGTGCCAGCGCATGTGACTGCCGAATCCCGGGTAGCCGCCGCTATGGCCGACGATTCTCCCCCAGGCAGGGGATTCCTCCACGAACAGCCCAAAGCCGTAGCTGGCCGGCCCGGTCCCGGACGGGTCGCCGGGGAACCGTGCCAGCGCCGGGGGCCCGAGTGCCACCCGCGGCAGCTGCATCTCACGCCGGGCCGCGCGCGGCAGCGGATGCGCGCCGCCGGAATCGGCGTCACCTGGCGGGAACGCCGCCGCGAAGCCACTCACCCACCGGGCAAGGTCGGCTACGCAGCTGAAGATGCCACCCATCGGGGCGAACGCCCCGCAGGCGTCCGGCACCAGTTCCTCCCAGCCGCCCTCGCCGTGCCGGTACCCGTGGGCCAGCCGCGCCAGGTCGAACTCCGACGCATCGAACCCGGTCTGGGACAGGTGCAGCGGGCGCAGCAGCCGGTTCCGCACGAAATCGGGATACGCCATGCCTGATGCCGCGGTGATGACCCGGCCGAGGAGCGCGTAACCGAGGTTGGAGTACTCGAACCGGGTGCCCGGCGCCCAGGCGAAGCTCAGCCCGCCCGACAGCAGCGCCGAGAACTCCGCCAGCGGCAGTCCCTGCTGCCGGTCCCCCCACGGATCGTCGGTCGGGAAACCCGCGGTCATGGTCAGCAGGTGCCGCACCGAGATGCGCGGGGCATCGGGGCTGGCCGGCGCCAGGCTGCGCAGTTCCGGAACGTAGATCTCGGCCCGGTCATCGAGGGCGAGGGCGTCCTCGTCCCGCAGCAGCAGCACAGCGGCGGCCGTGAAGCTCTTGGTCATCGAGGCGATCCGGAACACCGTCCCGGCGTCCGGGGCGGGGCCACCGAGCCAGCGGTGGCCCAGTCCCCTGGCATGCGCCAGGCGGCCCCCGGCTACGATCCCGTACACCAGCGCGGGCTGGCCGCCGCGGCGCTGGAAGGCGTCCGCGAGGGCGTCCACGGCGACGAAGTCCAGCGCGTCGGCAGCGGTCATGACTGCCCCGCACGAACGCCGCCGACCACGGCCCGGGCCACGACCTGCGCCGCGACCGCTTCGATCGCGTCCTCGGCCCGCTCTGGCGTGACCGCGGTACCGGTGGCAAGGCAGAAGACGGTGTCGCCGTCGTAGCGGGTGTGCGCGGGGCGCACCGCGCGGGCGATGCCGTCGTGCGCGACGGTCGCCACCCGGTTGGCCTGCTCCTTGGTCAGCTTCGCGTCGGTGACCACCACGCCGATCGTGGTGTTCGCACCGGGCACCGGCGCCGCCGCGGGGGATCCCGGCGCCAGCGGCGCCACCCATTCGTGGCGCTCGTCATCCCAGATGCCGCCGGCGCTGTTGGCGACCATGATGGCCGCGACGACCGCCCCGCCCACGGCTTCGCTCGCGACCCCCAGGCCACCGGGCCCCGGCGTGCCGCCGCCCGCCTTGGCCACCGTTGCGCCGGTACCGGCGCCGACCCGCCCGGCGCCGGGGTGGCGGGTGGCGTCCCGGCACGCGGAATAGCCCGCGTCCGCGTCCGGCCGCGCCCGCGGGTCCCCGTTGAGCAGGTCGAAGATGACCGCCCCGGCCACGATCGGGACCCGGACCGGCCCGATCTGGTAGCCGGCCCCACGCTCGTCCAGGTAGCGCATGATGCCGTCGGCGGCGGCCAGCCCGAACGCGCTCCCGCCGGTCAGCAGGATCGCTTGGGCGCGCTCGACCAGCATCCCCGGCCGCAGCGCGTCAGTGCCGAGTGTTCCCGGTGCCGCCCCCCGGACATCCACCCCGGCAACGCCACCACCCGGCGCCAGCACCACGGTGCAGCCGGTACGGCCCACCGGGTCGGTCCAGTGCCCGGCCGACACCCCAGCGGGCAACTCCATGGGTTCAGAGGACGGGCAGGTAGCGGTTGAGCTCGAACTCGGTGACCTGGTGGCGGTACTCGCGCCACTCCTCGCGCTTGTTGCGCAGGAAGAAGTCGAAGACGTGCTCGCCGAGTGTCTCGGCCACCAGTTCGCTGCCCTGCATGACGCTGATCGCCTCGTCCAGGCTCTGCGGGAGCGGGTCGATCCCGAGCGCCCGGCGCTCGGCCGAGGTGAGGGCCCACACGTCGTCCTCCGCTCCCGGCGGAAGCTGGTAACCGGCTTCGATCCCCTTCAGCCCCGCGGCCAGGATCAGCGCGAACGCCAGGTACGGGTTGCAGGCCGAGTCGAGGGAGCGGAACTCGATCCGGGTCGCGTTGCCCTTCTGCGGCTTGTACATGGGGACCCGGATCAGCGCCGAGCGGTTGTTGTGCCCCCAGCAGATGTAGGCGGGAGCCTCCCCGCCCGCCCCGGCGGTGCGTTCGGCCGCTCCCCACAGCCGCTTGTAGGAGTTCACCCACTGGTTGCACACGGCGGTGATCTCGGCGGCGTGCTTGAGCAGGCCGGCGATGAACGCCCGGCCCAGCTTGGAGAGCTGGAACTCCGCACCCGGCTCGAAGAACACGTTGCGGTCACCCTCGAACAGCGACATGTGGGTGTGCATGCCCGAGCCGGGGTGGTCGGTGAACGGCTTGGGCATGAACGAGGCGTACACCTCCTGCTGGAGCGCGACCTCCTTCATGACCAGCCGGAACGACATGATGTTGTCGGCAGTGGTGAGCGCGTCGGCGTACCGCAGGTCGATCTCCTGCTGGCCCGGGGCGCCCTCGTGGTGGCTGAACTCCACCGAGATGCCCATGGACTCCAGCATGTGGATGGACACGTGCCGGAAGTCGTGCGCGACGCTGTGCGGGGTGTGGTCGAAGTACCCGCCGGAGTCGATCGGCCGTGGCTTCTCCCCCGGCTCGGGCTTCTCCTTGAGCAGGAAGAACTCGATCTCGGGGTGGGTGTAGAAGGTGAACCCCATCTCGGCGGCGTGGCTGAGCGCCCGCTTGAGCACGAACCGGGGATCGGCGTAAGAGGGTGTGCCGTCCGGCATCAGGATGTCGCAGAACATCCGGCCGACCCCGGACTCCCCGCGCCAGGGCAGCAGCTGGAAGGTGGACGGGTCCGGCTTGGCGATCATGTCCGCCTCGTAGACCCGGGCGAAACCCTCCACCGCCGAGCCGTCGAAGCCGATCCCTTCCGCGAACGCGCCCTCCAGCTCGGCCGGGGCGACCGCGACGGACCAGGAGATCATCNNCGGGCCAGCCGGGCAGCGCCACGGGCCAGGCCGGGCCGGGCGCCAGGATCCATGATCGTTGTCCCTTCGGGGACAAAGAGTGGCATAGATGGGACAATGGGTGCCCGGAGGGTGCCTCGTGATGGTTGTCCTGCGCGTGCTCAGCGTGGGGACGGAACCGCTGCTGAGGCGGGGGGCGGGGGGGGGCCGCC
>DPMS01000279.1 GCA_003541285.1 Actinomycetota bacterium | reverse complement strand
GAACAACACCGACAACAAGGGTGCTTCCTACGGCTGCCATGAGAACTACCTCATGCACCGGTCCACGCCCTTTGCCGACATCGTCAGGCACCTGACGCCGTTCTTTGTGTCCAGGCAGGTCGTGTGCGGTGCCGGGCGGGTCGGCCGGGGTGCGGACGGCCGCAACGAGGGTTTCCAGATCAGCCAGCGGGCCGACTTCTTCGAGGTCGAGGTGGGCCTGGAGACCACGCTCAAGCGGCCGATCATCAACACCCGGGACGAGCCGCACGCCGACCCGGAGAAATACCGCCGCCTGCACGTGATCATCGGCGACGCCAACATGAGCGAGGTCAGCACCTACCTGAAGCTGGGCACCACGGCCCTGGTGCTGGCGATGATCGAGGACAAATTCCTGGACGGCGACCTCGCCCTGGAGGCGCCGGTCGCCGAACTGCGTGCTATCTCGCATGATCCGTCCTGCCGCCACCTGGTGGCCCTGCGGGACGGCAGGCGGATGACCGGGATCCAGCTGCAGATGGAGTACCTGGAGCGGGCACGCAAGTACACCGAGGACAGGTTCGGTGCCGACGTTGATGAGATGACAGCGGACGTCCTGGACCGCTGGGAGTCAATCCTGACCCGGCTGGCCGAGGATCCGATGCAGACCTCCCGGGAACTCGACTGGGTCGCGAAGCTGGAACTGCTGGAGGGATACCGGACCAGGGATGGGCTGAACTGGAACCATCCACGGCTGCAGCTGGTCGACCTCCAGTATTCGGACGTGCGCCCGGAACGGGGCCTCTACAACCGGCTGGTGGCCCGGGGCCGGATGCTCAGGCTGGTGTCCGAGGCGGAGGTCGCCCGGGCGGTGGAGCTGCCCCCAGAGGACACCAGGGCCTATTTCCGCGGTCGCTGCCTGCAGAAATACCCCGATGCGGTAGCCGCCGCCTCGTGGGACTCGGTTATCTTCGACATACCGGGCCACGACTCGCTGCAGCGGGTGCCGACACTGGAGCCGCTGCGGGGAACCCGCGTCCATGTGGGTGACCTGCTCGATCGGTGCCGGACCGCGGGCGAGCTGGTGGCCGCGCTCACCGGGCGGGGCTGATCCTGGCCGGCTGCTCCCTGCTGGGTTTGCCGCGTTCGCTGTGGCATGCGCGCCTGCCGGGCAGGAAGAAACCATCTCGATACTCGTGTCCGGTTCCAGGGTTGGGCGGCCTGTCAGCAGGCGAGGATACGGTTGAAGCGGGCTAGGACGCTGCTGAAGCAAGACCACGGAGGTTTCGGCATGGCGACAAAGGACACCGGCGGCCAGCGGCAGACCACCAGGCGCGACGAGGAGACCGAGGAGAGCGGCGCGCAGGCGAGCGAGGAGGTCAAGGAGCGCCAGGAGAAGCTGGCCGATGACGTCGACGCGATCCTCGACGAGATCGACGAAGTGCTGGAGGAGAACGCGGAGGAGTTCGTCCGCTCCTACGTCCAGAAGGGCGGGGAGTGATCTGCGCCCGCACGGTGATCCGGGGCCAGAATGCGGGCGGGTTCGCGCTGGGCTGACATTTCCGAGGTGAGCCGGGGCGGTAGCGGCAGTAGGGTCGGGGCAGGGTACCAACGCTCACCAACCGGAAGGATCTCCGTGGGCTTTGACTACTTCGGCGAACGGTTCACGGCGGCGTGCATGAGGACTGGCAGCTCGTCCTTCGCTGACTTCCTCACCGCTTGCGCTCCCGAACTGCTGCCCGGTGCCAGCCCTGCCAGGCTGTCCGCGGGCGGCCTGGACGCGTCCGGGCAGGGCCTCGTCCTGCCGCACGGCACCACGATCGTCGCCGCCGACTTCGCCGGGGGCGTCATCATGGCGGGTGACAGGCGCTCCACCGCGGGCAACATGATCGCGAAGCGGGACATCGAGAAGGTCTTCCGCAGCGATGACTATTCCTGTGTCGGCATCGCCGGTGTCGCCGGCATAGGGCTTGAGCTGGTACGGCTGTTCCAGCTGGAGCTTGAGCACTACGAGAAGCTGGAAGGCAGGACCCTGTCCCTGGAGGGCAAGGCCAACCGGCTAGCCGCTTTCGTCCGCGGGAATCTGGGCGGCGCGATGCAGGGCCTGGTCGTGGTCCCGCTCTTCGCCGGCTATGACGATGAGGCACAGCGGGGCCGGATCTTCAGCTACGACGTGGCTGGCGGGCGGTATGAGGAGCTCAGGTTCCACGCCATCGGCTCCGGCTCGGTCTTCGCCCGCGGCTCGCTGAAGAAGCTGCACACCGACGACATGCCAGCCGAGGACGCGATCACCGTGTGCATGCAGGCGCTCTACGACGCCGCCGACGACGACTCGGCCACCGGAGGCCCCGACCTGACCCGGCGCATCTACCCGGTGGTGGCCACCGTTACTGCGGACGGATTCAGCCGCCTGACCGACGAGGAGGTGGGCACGTACGCGCAGGCGGTCGTGGACGAACGGATGCGCTCGCCGGCCGGCCCGACCGCGCCGCTGCGCCCAGCCACATAAGCGCCCAGCCACAAGCACGGCCGATAGCAGAACGATCAGCGCCCGGTACCCGCCCGCCGCCCCGCCGGGCGGGTACGCGGAGATGAAGACGCCATCAGCAGCCGACCAGACGAGTAGGGGAACGCCAGCGGTGACCATGCCGTTCTATGTCTCGCCCGAGCAGGCGATGAAGGACAAGGCGGACTACGCGCGCAAGGGCATCGCCCGCGGGCGTAACAGCGTCGTCCTCCAGTACGACGAGGGCATCCTGTTCGTTGCCCCCAACCCCTCCCGGGCCCTGTACAAGACCAGCGAGATCTATGACCGGATCGCGTTCGCGGCGGTGGGCCGGTACAACGAGTACGAGAATCTGCGCAAGGCCGGGGTCAGGTTCGCCGACATGACCGGCTACCAGTACGACCGGGGCGACGTCACCGCCCGTGGGCTGGCCAACTGGTACGCGCAGATCCTGGGGACGATCTTCACCGAGAGCCCCAAGCCGTTCGAGGTTGAGATCGTGGTCGCCGAGGTGGGGGAGACCCCTGATGCCGACCAGATCTACCGGATCACGTTCGACGGCTCGGTCGCGGATGAGCACGGCTTCGTCGCCATGGGCGGCCAGGCGGACCAGGTCGCCAGCGTGCTCAAGGACCGTTTCCAGGAGGGCATGACCCTGACGGCGGCTCTCGGCGCCGCCATCGCTGCCCTGTCGGGACAGGCCAACGGGGAGCGCTCCGCCGAGATCGGCGCTGGCCAGCTGGAGGTGGCCGTTCTCGCTCGCCGGCGGGTACACCGCTCGTTCCGGCGGCTCACCGGCGCCCGGCTGGAAGAACTGCTCGCCGAGGCCGGCGTTGCGGGGAAACTCGCATCCGGGGAGCCGGCTGACGGGCCCGGGCACGGGGAGTCAGCCGGGCCTTGACGGCGGTGCTGTCCTGGCCGCGCCGGTGAGCGCGGCGGTGCTGTCCTGGCCGCGCCGGTGAGCGCGGCGGTGCTGTCCTGGCCGCGCCGGTGAGCGCGGCGGTGCTGTCCCGGCCGCGCCGGTGAGCGCGCTGCGGTGGGTGGGCTTCGCGGCTGGTCTCTTGCTGCTGCTGGGCACCGGCTCCAGCGTGATCAAGACGCTGCTGATCCCGCGGGCCACTGCCTCGGCCTTCACCGGCCTGGTGGCGCGCTCCGTGAACGCGGTGTTCCGGATGGCCACCGTCAGCGTTTCCGACCTGCGGCGGCGGGAGCGCATCCTGTCGGCGGGGGCGCCCGCGTTCCTGATCACCTTGCTCACGGCCTGGCTGGTGTGCCTGCTGGCCGGCTTCGGCCTGCTGCTGTGGCCGCTCACGCCCGGTGGCCTGCCGGCGGCTCTGCTGGAGTCCGGATCCTCGGAGTTCACGCTCGGGTTCGCGCGGCCGCACGGCCCGGCTCCGGCCGCCATCGTCTTCCTGGCAGGCGCGAGCGGCCTTGCCCTGGTGGCACTGCTGATCGCCTACCTGCCGGTGCTGTATGCGGCGTTCAACCGCCGGGAGACGCTGGTGACCATGCTGGAGGCGCTGGCCGGCGCGCCGCCCTGGGGCCCGGAACTGCTGGCCCGGCAGGCGCTCATCGGCGACGTGGCCTACCTGCCCCGGCTCTACGAACGCTGGACGGAATGGGCCGCCGATATTTCCGAGAGCCACACGAACTACCGGACGCTGATCTACTTCCGGTCGCCGGATCCCACCGTTTCCTGGCTGCTCAGCCTGATCGCTGTGCTCGACGCCGCCGCGCTGCACCAGTCGCTGTGCCCCGCCGCCGCACCGGCCGAGGCGCGGCCGCTGCCCGCTTACGCCATGGCGCGCTTCCTGGATCTGCCCCCGGCCCTGTGGTCCGGCTCGCGCCCGCAGCGGCGCCCGGCTCCGCAACTGCCGCTGCGCCCACCCCACCGCGAGCCAGGAGCTTAGACGGCCACCATCAGGCGCGGCCCGGCTGGGCGTGCACGACCACCCAGATTGCGTGCACATCCTGGTCGGTCGCGTTCCAGTACTGGTGGGGGACGGAGGAGTCGAACGCGATCGAGTCCCCAGGCCTGAGTTCGAAGGTGTCGAAGCCGACGGTGGCCTGCAGGGTGCCGGAGATGATCAGGCCGTACTCCTGGCCGTCATGGCGCAGCGGGCGCCTGGTGTCGGTGGAATGCCCGCTGGGCTCGTAGATCACTTCGAGGAAATCAACCCGGTCATCGGCACCCGGCGTCAGTCTCTCCCACCGCACCCCGCTGGCCAGGTCGATCGTGCGGCGGCTGCCGGCCCGCTGGATCACTCCGTGGCCGGCAACGCCGGCCCGCGGGGCGGGTGCACCTTCCCCGGCCTCCTCGGGCCGCACATGACCATCGCCGTGCGCGGTGGCCATCATGGAATCGCCGGGAACGGCCACCCCGAACAGGAAGTCGAGCGAGGTCCGCAACTCGCTGGCAAGCGCGTACAGCATGCCGACCGAGGGGGCGGACAGCCCGCGCTCGATCTGTGAGATCAGGCTGGGGGAGCAGCTGATACGGCGGGCAAGCTCGCGCACGGACAGACCGCGGTCCGCCCGGACCCGGCGCAGCCGGGGCCCGAGTTCCACGCCTGGGTCGAAGGAGGTGGCGCCCACCTCAGCCTCGACCCTGGCTTGTCATGCCGCACCTGTCATGCTGGACTCGTCCATGCTGGAGGGGTACCCCTTGACAGCCATACTGTACACGCGTTTAATCATGCTGTACATAACCCTGCGGCAAACCCCCTGTGCAGCGAACTGCCCTGTCATGAGCAACCCGACGCAGGCCCCGACTCCAGGAGACCCCTCATGGTCGCGCCCATTCCCCCGGTTCCTGCCCTGCCACTGACGCCCGCCCCGGGGCGCATGAACGTCGACTTCNNCTGCTGGTCTTCGACAACAACAACATCCGTTACCTGACCGGGGTCGCCATCGGCGAGTGGACGCGGGACAAGTTCTGCCGGTACGCGCTGTACACCCGCACCGGTGAGCTGTTCCTGTGGGACTTCGGCTCGGCGGCGGTGCACCACCGGATGTACTGCCCCTGGCTCAAGCCGGAGCACTGCATCGCGTCCTACACCACCATGCGCGGCGCCACCGCGCCGGAAGCCCAGTTGCCAGCCAAAGCGATCGCGGAGATCAGGGGCATTCTGGAGGACACCGGCGTGGCGGGCATGCCGATCGGCGTCGATATGGTCGAGGTCTCGACCCTGTTCGCGCTGCAGGCGGCGGGCATCGACATCCGGGACGGCCAGCAGGTGATGCTGAGCGCCCGCGAGATCAAGTCTTCCGACGAGATCGCGCTGCTGACCACCGCGGCGGCCATGGTGGACGGGGTGTACCAGGACATCACCGACGCGCTGCGGCCCGGCGTGCGGGAGAACGAGATCGTCGCCCTGGCCACCAAGCGGCTGTACGAGATGGGGTCCGACGACGTCGAGTCCATCAACGCGGTTTCCGGTGAGCGCTGCAACCCGCACCCGCACAACTTCTCAGACCGCATGATCCGCCCGGGCGAGCAGGCGTTCTTCGACATCATGCACTCCTTCAACGGCTACCGGACCTGCTATTACCGGACGTTCAGCGTCGGCAGTTCTACCCAGTCCCAGCGCGACGCCTACGCGAAGGCCTGGGAATGGATGGAGGCTGCGATCTCGGCGATCAAGCCGGGGGTCAGCACCGACCAGATCGCCCGGCTCTGGCCGACCGCGCAGGACATCGGCCTGCCGGACGAGAAGACCGCCTTCGGCCTGCAGTTCGGCCACGGGCTGGGACTGGCGCTGCACGAGCGGCCGCTGATCAGCCGGCTGTCCTCGTTCGACGCCCCGCTGGAGATCCGCAAGGGCATGGTCTTCGCCCTGGAGACCTACTGCCCGGCCAGCGACGGCCGCTCCGCCGCCCGGCTCGAGGAAGAGCTGGTCGTCACCGACACCGGTGCGGAGATCATCACCAAGTTCCCGTCCCGGGAACTGTTCGTCACCAACCCGTACTAACCATCTCTCAACGACGCAGCTGCGAGGCGCCATGGACGAGGCAACTGCACTCGGCCTGTACCAGACCATGACCAGGATCCGGCAGTTCGAGAAGCGCGCCCACGACCTTTTCCTGCAGAACCTGGTCAAGGGCACCACCCACCTGGGGACCGGCCAGGAGGCTGTCGCGGCCGGAGTGGCCAGGGCAATGCGGCCTGACGACTACACGTTCGTCACCTACCGCGGCCACAACCACGTGCTGGCCCGGGGCACGGCCATGACACCGGTCATGGCCGAGCTGCTCGGCCGGGAGAACGGGCTGATGCGGGGCAAAGGCGGCTCCATGCACCTGCTCGATGTCTCCAAGGGCGTGCTCGGTTCGTACGCGATCATCGGCGCCCAGCTGGTGATCGCCAACGGCACGGCGTGGTCGGCCCAGTACCGGGGCAGCGGCCAGGTCACGGTCTGCTTCTTCGGCGACGGCGCGACCAACATCGGTGCCTTCCACGAAGCACTGAACCTCGCCGCGGTGTGGTCGCTGCCGGTGGTCTTCATCTGCGAGAACAACCGCTACATGGAGTACACCTCGATCGAGACGGTGACGGCGGTGAAGCAGCCGGCGGCCGACCGCGCGTCCGCCTACGGCCTCGCCCCCCAGATCGTGGACGGCAACGACGTCGAAGCGGTCTACACGATGGCCGCCGACGCGATCGAGAAGGCACGCCAGGGCGGCGGCCCGTCGCTGATCGAGGCCCTGACCTACCGGCACGGCGGGCACTCGCGGGCCGATCCCGGCAAGTACCGCCCGGCCGAGGAAGTCACCGAGTGGCTGGGCCGCGACCCCATCCCCGCCTACCGGCGGGTACTGGTCTCGCGCGGGGTCGGCGAAGCGGTCCTTGACCGGCTCGACGCGGAGGCGAAAGCGGCTGTCGACCTGGCGACCGAGGAAGCGAAGGCAGGCGCGGAGCCGCGGCTGGAACTGGCGTTCACCGACGTGTGGAGCGACGGCGGCTGGGAGTGGCGGAATTGAGAAAGAGGCGAATATGAGCACGGAAGTTGTGATGCCGCGGATGGGCGAGACGGTGGATGAGGGCACCGTCAACGTCTGGCACAAGGCGCAGGGTGACCAGGTGACCGAGGGCGAGCCGTTGCTGGAAATCGGCACCGACAAGGTCGACACCGACATCCCCGCGCCCGCCACCGGGGTGCTGGCCGAGGTCAGGGTCGCGGTGGAGGAAACCGTGCCGGTGGGGACAGTCCTGGCGGTCATCCAATGAGTGTCATCACCTACCGGGAGGCCGTTGCCCGCGGCATCGCACAGGAGATGCGCCGGGACGACCGGGTGGTCTTCCTTGGTGAGGACGTGGCGGCGGCCGGCGGGGTATTCAAGGCCACCGTCGGCCTGCTGGAGGAATTCGGACCGCAGCGGATACGGGACACGCCCATCAGCGAGCAGGCCATCCTTGGCGCCGCCATGGGCGCGGCCATGACCGGCCTGCGCCCGATCGCCGAGATCATGTTCAGCGACTTTTTCGCCGTGTGCTGGGACCTGGTCGCCAACGAGATCGCCAAGAGCCGCTACATGTCGGACGGCCAGGTGTCGTTCCCGCTGGTGATCCGCAGCGCGAACGGGGCCGGGGTCAGGTTCGGCGCACAGCACTCGCAGTCGGTGGAGAACTGGGCGATGGCGGTGCCCGGCCTGAAGGTGGTCGCCCCCTCCAACCCACGCGATGTGGTCGGGCTGCTCGCGTCCGCGATCCGTGACCCGGACCCGGTGCTGTTCTTCGAGCAGAAGTCGCTGTACGCGACCAAGGGCGAGATCGGCGACGAGGAAGAGATCGTCGAACCGCTCGGCCAGGCGAAGGTGATCACCGAGGGCAGCGATGCCACCATCGTGGCGCTGGCCGCGATGGTCCCGCGGGCGGTAGCGGCGGCCGGCCGGCTCTCGGCCGAGCATGGCATCACCTGTAGTGTCGTCGACGTGCGCAGCCTTGTCCCCCTCGATACCCGCACCATCCTCGCGGAGGTCGCGAAGACGGGCCGGCTGTTCACGGTCGAGGAGAATCCACGGTTGTGCGGCTGGGGAGCCGAGATCGTGTCGATCGTGGCCGAGGAGGCGTTCGGTTCCCTGCGGGGCCCGGCCGTGCGGATCACCACCCCGCACATCCCGCTGCCCGCTGCCGATGCCCTGGAGGACCACGTGCTGCCCTCAGTCGGGCGGATCACGGAAACCGTGCGCAAGACATTGGAGAACGCGTGAGCACTGATCTTGCCGCCATCACTGGCATAGAGGTGCCGACCGGGCTGTTCATCGGCGGCGAGTGGACCACGGGCGGGGCTGGCACGCTCGCCGTCACCGACCCGGCCACCGAAGATGCCCTCGTGGAGATCGCGAACGGCACGGCGGAGGACGCTCTGGCCGCGGTCGCGGCCGCGCACGACGCACTGCCTGGCTGGGCGGCCACCCCGCCGCGTGAGCGGGCCGAGTGCCTGCGCCGGGCCTGGGCCCTCATGCTGGAGCGGTCGGAGGCGATCGCCCGGCTGATGGTGCTGGAGAACGGCAAGGCGCTACGTGATGCCCGGGGCGAGGTAACCTACGCCGCGGAGTTCTTCCGCTGGTACGCCGAGGAGGCCGTCCGGATCGACGGCTCGATCNNGTCGTGCTCAAGCCAGCCAAGGAGACCCCGCTGTGCGCGCTGGCCGTGGCCGAGATCCTGCGCGAGGCAGGTGTGCCGGACGGGGTGGTCAACGTGGTGTGCACCTCGACGGCGGGGCCGGTGGTGTCGGCGATGCTGGCTGACCCGCGGGTGCGCAAGCTCTCCTTCACCGGGTCGACAGAGGTGGGCCGGGTGCTGCTGCGCACGGCCTCGGAGACGGTGACCAACTGCTCGATGGAGCTCGGTGGCAACGCCCCGTTCCTCATCTTCGAGGACGCGGACCTCGACGCCGCGATCGAGGGTGCGGTCCTGGCCAAGATGCGCAACGGCGGGGAGGCCTGCACTGCGGCCAACCGGTTCTACGTGCACGAGAAGGTGGCCGACGAGTTCACCACCCGGTTCGCGGCCCGGCTGGAGAAGATGTCCGTCGGCCCCGGCCTGGAGGAAGGCACCGACCTGGGCCCGCTGGTGAACGAGGACACCCGCAGCAAGGTCGCCAGCCTGGTCGCCGACGCGGCCGGCAAGGGCGGGCAGGTGGTAACCGGTGGCCGCGCCCCGGACCGGCGAGGGTACTTCTACCTGCCCACCGTGCTGCGGAACGTGGCGCCTGACGCGGCCATCCTGGACACCGAGATCTTCGGGCCGGTCGCCCCGGTGGTGCGGTTCTCCGACGAGGCCGACGCCATCCGCTGGGCCAACGACACCGAGTACGGTCTTGTCTCCTACCTCTACACCAGTGACCTGCGGCGGGCGCTGCGGGTCACGGAGGCATTGGAGACCGGCATGGTCGGCATCAACCGTGGCATCGTGTCCGATCCGGCGGCTCCGTTCGGTGGGGTCAAACAGTCCGGCCTGGGACGGGAAGGTGGGCATGACGGCCTGCTGGAGTTCACTGAGACCAAGTACGTCGCCCTCGACTGGTGACGCGCGCCGGGTGCCGGTGCTCTC
>DPMS01000948.1 GCA_003541285.1 Actinomycetota bacterium | reverse complement strand
CGGGATGGACGGGCAGTACCGCGACTTCTACGTGCGCCAGTTGCGGGACTGGAAATTCTCGTTCCCGATCGAGGTGATGATCCCCCGCGGCATGCAGATCTACGCCCACCTGTGCGGGGCAACTCTGGCCCGCGCGCATGCCCGCTCCGGGGACCGGATCGCCATTGCCACCTACCTCGGCGGCTCCGACGTCTTCGACCGCGCAATCGCTGACTTCGCCGCCGCCTACGCCGACCAGAACGAGCGCGACTACGACGCGCTCGCGGCGGCAGCCGCCTCCGGCCGGGTCACCACCGAGCACGGCGTCTGACACCTCACGCCGATCACCCAGCAAGCACATGTCACGGATTCGGCTGGCCGTCCGCCGCCGATGCGGCCACCGTCCGGACCAGCCTGACCAGGGGAGAGCGCCGGTCGGACGGATGGCTGGCGGAGGACATCCCCGGTGTGCCCGCGCCGGGCGCCGCCGTCATCCGGTCACCCTCCTGATCGCCGGGGCGAAAGTCATCGTCCGCCGCGGGTGGGGCACCCTGGACACGGCGGAGCGCGTCGGCGGAAGGAAACCCGGTGACCCACGAACGGCTCGTCGCAGTCAGCTACCAGGCGGACGGCGAATTCACCCGGATCAACACCGAGGTGCTCGACGGCCAGGCCGAGGTCGTCTTCCTGCATGGCCGCCCGCAGGGCGAACGCCGCGAGATGCTGGCGCGGGCCGATGCGCTCATCGGGTGGGACCTGCGAAGGGAACTGCCCAGCGGCGCGCTGCGCGAGGCGTCCCGGCTCCGGTTCGTCCAGTTGCTGTCGGCCGGCGCGGACGCGCTCGACTTCGCCGCCATCCCGCCACGGCTGGTGCTGGCCAGCAACGTGGGCGCCTACGCGGAGCCGATCGCCGAGCACGTCCTGGCAATGACCCTTGCCCTGGCCAGGCGCCTGCCGCAGCGGCACGCCGGCCTCGCCAGGGGTGAGTTCAACCAGTGGCAGCCGTTGCTCACGCTGGACGGCGCGGTCTGCGCGGTCCTCGGGTTCGGTGGCATCGGCAGCGCCACCGCGCGGCTGATGCGCCCATTCGGGGCACGCATCCACGCGGTGAACTCCTCCGGCGTCACCAGCGAGCCCGTTGACTTCGCCGGCACGCTGGCAGATCTGGACCGGGTCCTCGCCGCCGCGGACGTGCTGGTCATCGCGCTGCCGCTGACCAAGGCCACCCGGGGACTGCTCGGCGCGCGTGAACTGGCGCTGATGAAGCCCACCGCCATCCTGGTGAACGTGTCACGGGCGGCGATCGTGGACGAGGGCGCGCTGTATGCGCACCTGCGCGGCCACCCCGAATTCTGCGCCGGGATCGACACCTGGTGGCACGAGCCAACCCCGGACTCGGGGTTCGCCACCGGGTACCCGTTCTTCGACCTGCCGAACCTGATCGGTTCCCCGCACAACTCCGGCATCGTGCCCGGTGTCCTCGTCTCCGCGGCGCGCCGGGCCGCCACGAACGTCCGCCGGTTCCTGGACGGCGAGCCGGTCACCGGTGTGATCCGCCGCGAGGACTACCTGTGACCGGCACCTCGACGGTGATGAGCGCCTGGGCGGCCACGATGATGACCCAGACCGCCATCGCCGCGGTGTCCAGCTTGGCGGTGGCCACCACCTGGAGCGCTGACAGGTAGACCGGTGACGGCAGGTACAGCGCCAGCCCGGCCAGGAACGCGGCGAACAGCCCGCCTTCCCGGGCGGCCGTGGACCACCGGGACTCGCCGCTGTGCGGCTTGGGTGGCCGGCCGGCCAGGACCGCGGCCACCACCATGAACGCCACGCCGACGCCCAGTTCGAGCCCGTACCTGGCCGGCTGCGCGCTGTCCTGGCTGAGCCCCGGCGCCGTGCAGGGCGAAGACCACCACAAAGCCGATGGCCAGGGTGCAGGCAACGGCGCCGATCAGGAACACACCCACCTTGGGCGAGCCGAGGTCGCGGTATCGGAACGGCTTGGCCGGCTCGCGCCCGGCGGCCCCCCGGCGGATCCGCCGCCCGGCGTACCGGCCCGACTGCATCGCCACCTCCGCGACACCGGGCAGCCCACCCAGGCTCATGAGATCGCCCAGCACATAGATCTCGGGGTGGCCGGGGATGGTCAGGTCCTTGCCGACCTTGATGCGTCCGGCGTGGTCACGGTCCGCGCCGGCCGCGCCGGCGACAGCCTCGGCCAGGGCCGGTGCCTGCACACCAGCGGTCCACAGCACGGTGCCGGCCGGGTGCCGGCGGACCGTGCCGTCGGGGCCGCGCGCCAGCAGCCCGCCGGCGTCCACCCGGGCCACGATCGTGCCCATGTGCTGCCCGACCCCCAGCTTCCGCAGGTCACGGGCCACCTTCGCAGAAAGAACGGGGCCAAACGATGCCAGCGGCGCATCGCCGCCATCGAACAGCAGGACCCGTGCCTCCCCCGGCTCGATATGGCGGAACTCGGCGCGCAGCGTCCTGGTCGCCAGTTCGCGGATCTGCCCGGCCAGCTCCACCCCGGTCGGCCCGGCACCGACCAGCGCGAACGTGAGCCAGCGGGCCCGCTGCGCGGCGTGGCCGGCCGACTCGGCCATCTCGAACGCCCCGAACACGCGGCGCCGGATGGTCGGCGCGTCAGCCAGCGTCTTCATGCCGGGCGCGAAGGCGGCGAACTCGTCGTGCCCGAAGTAGGACTGCTCCACGCCGGCGGCCACGATCAGGAAGTCATAGCGGTACTCGGCCTGGCCGCCGAGCGGCCGGGTGGCCAGCACGCGGCGGCGCCCGGCATCGATACCGGTCACCTCCGCCAGTTCGCAGTCGACGTTGCGGTGGTGCCGGAGCAGGTCGCGCAGCCGAGTGGCGATCTTTCCCTCGGACAGGATGCCGGTCGCGCACTGGTACAGCAGCGGCTGGAACAAGTGGTGCTGGGCGCGGCCGACGAGGGTGGACAGGCGCGCGCCGCAGCGCCCGGATGGCGAACAGGCCGGCGAAGCCCCCGCCGACGATCACCACCCGGGGCGGGCCGGGCTGGTTGCCGGCCGGGCTCGGCCGGCCGTGCGGCGGGCCGGGCTGATCGTGCATGAGTCGCCCCGATCCCCCGTTCTGTCCCGTGGGCCTGATGGTCAGCCCGCCGGGGCCGCGGGGTCGTGCCAGGCATCCCGGCTGGGCAGCAGCCGGTCAGCCTCCTTCGGGCCCCAGCTGCCTTTGGCGTACGGGTGGACGGGCACCACGTCACCCAGGACGGGGTCCACGATCCGCCAGGCGGCCTCGACCGTGTCCTGCTCGGCGAACAGCCAGCGGTCCCCGTCCAGGGCGGCGCCGATCAGCCGGTCGTAGGGGCGCATGTCGGAGCCGGGGCGCTCGGCGAAGGCCAGTTCCTCCATCTCGGGTTCCCAGCCGGAGCCGGGCTTCTTGCCCGCCAGGCTGAGCGTGACCGCGGTCTCCGGCCAGACCCGGAACCGCAGTTCGTTGTCGGGCGGCAGCGGCGCGAGCCCGAAGATGTCGCGCGGGGGCTTGCGGAACCGGACGGTCACCTCGGTGGCGGTGACCGGCATGCACTTGCCGGCCCGGATCACGATCGGCACGTCCGCCCACCGCCACGAGTCGGAGACCAGCCTGACCGCCACGAAGGTCTCGACGGTGGAGCCCCGGTCGACGCCGTCAACGTTGTGATAGCCGTCGTACTGGCCGCGCACCGTGTGCGCGGCCGAGATCGGCGTGAGCGAGGAGACGAACCGCGACTTGGAGTCACGCCAGGTGGCCAGCCCCTGCCCGACCGGCGGGTCGGCCATCACGGTGGCCAGCACCTGGAGCATGTGGTTCTGGAGCACGTCCCGGATGGCGCCGGTCCGGTCGTAGAACCGGCCCCGGTCCGACACGTCGAAAGCCTCCGCCATGGTGATCTGGATGCTCTCCACATAGGTCCGGTTGAGCAGTGGCTCGATCACCGCGTTGGTGAACCGGGCGAACAGCACGTTCTCCACCGGGTCCAGGCCGAGCCAGTGGTCGACCCGGTAGATGTCGTCCTCGGCGAAATGCTGGTGCATGGTGGCGTTGAGCTTGCGGGCGCTGTCGAGGTCGGAGCCGAACGGCTTCTCCACCATGACCCGGGCCCCGGCGGCGCGCCCGGCCGTGGCGATGCCCTGGGCGATACGGCCGAACAGCGGTGGCGGCACCTCCAGGTAGAACAGCACCCGCTTGCCGTCGCCCACCTGGTCCGACATGGCCTGGTAGGTCGCGTCGTCGCCGAGGTCACCGTCGGCATAGCGCAGCAGGCCCAGCATCCTGGTCGCGGCCGGGCTGGCCGGGTCCATCCCGTTGAGCTTCAGTGAGGCGGCCGCGTAGCTGCGGAACTGCTCCAGCCCCCAGCCGCTTTTGGCCACCCCGATCACCGGGACGTCCAGGACGCCACGGCCGACCAGCCCCACCAGCGCCGGGAAGGTCTCCAGCTTGGCCAGATCGCCGGTCGCCCCGAAGATCACCAGTGCGTCGACACGGTTGCCCGCCATGGGAGCTCCTCCTGCCTGCCCGGTCACCATCCGATCGCGGCCGGCGGCGGGTGGCATCGCCCGGCCAGGGCGACCCCTACCCGTGCCCGCAGCCGCCTACCCGCAGGCGCCGCGCTCATCCGGGCGGGCCGGGTGGCTCGAAGTCGCGGGCGCTCAGGCGCTTGCGGAACACGTAGCAGGTCCAGGCCGTGCAGGCCAGCGCCACCGGCAGGAAGATGGCCACCACGACCGTCATCACGGTGAGGGAGTACGACCCCGACGCGCTGTCGCCGATCGTCAGGCTGTACGCGGGATCGGTGGCCGAGATCATGACGTGCGGGTACAGCTCGGTGAAGATCGACAGCACGGTTGATGGACGTCAGCGCGAATTGCCAGCGCGCGAGATCCAGTGTCATCGGCAGCCGTCTGTCACCGGCCTGGGCTTACCGGCGGCGTGCACCGCTAGGAGCGTGCGGCGGGCTGGGCGACGCCATTCCGCCAGGCGTGGGCTCCCGCCACCGTCGCGGCCCTGGCCTTGGCCCACTGCTGCTTCGCCAGTTCGCTGGGCGGCGTTTCCTGCGCGTTGACCCACCGCCGGGTAGCGCTGGCCAGCGCCGCGCCGCTGATGGCCAGTCCCGCCAGGCCGAGCAGGCTGCCGACCCCGGCCAGCACCGCCCCGGTGATCAGCATCCCTCCCTGGACCTGGAATGCGGCCGCGTTCGTCTCCCGCTGTGCCATGACACCCTTCCTCCACATGTGGCGGATGGACAGCACTGTTCCCGGGGCCCCGTTGCCGGGCATCATCCTCACCGGGTGATCCCCGGTGAACCGGCCGGCCGGGCCGCTCACCCGCCCTGCCGGTGCCGTGGCCGGGGCGGCCAGCCATGGTGGTGGGGTGACCGAACCTTACGACGTGATCATCATCGGCACCGGCGCGGGCGGCGGCACACTGGCCCAAACCATTGCCCCGTCGGGGAAACGGGATCCTGCTGCTGGAACGCGGCGATTACCTGCCCAGGGCAATGGCGAACTGGGATCCAGGCCCGGTATTTGTGGACGGAAAGTACATTTCGCCCGGTCTGGGACGACGCGGACGGTAAGCCATTCCAGCATCGGCGCGGTGAACCCGGCGCTGACCACCATGGCGAACGCGATCCGGGCCGGTGAGCATCTGCTGGAACGGCTGAGATAGCCCACAGCGGGTGACGACCGCACCGCCGGGCGGCGGGAGTCTGTCAGAACATGGGAAGACTCCTGGTGGCCGGGCCCGGCTGGCGGACGATCGCCGCGATCGCCGCCGCCTCCGGGGTTACGCTGCTCGCGGCCGGCTGCGGATCGGGTGGCAGCAGCCCATCCGGTGGCGGCACCCCATCCGGCGGGGCTACCTCCGCCGCCCCGCCGTCGGCCGCGCCGGGCACGACCCCGGTGCTGTGCCAGGACGCGGCCGCACTGCGCGCCTCGCTGACCAAGCTCACCCACGTCAGTGTCGGGGCGGGCACAGCGAACGAGATCAAGGCCGACCTGGCGGACGCCAAGGCGAAGCTGACCAGTCTCGCTGCTGACGCACACGGCCAATGGCAGGCCCAGACCACTGCCCTGACGACCGCACTCGGCAAGGTCCAGGCCGCGGTAGCGGACCTTGGCACCAACCCCAGCCCCAGCACGGTGGCGGCGGTGGTGACCGCACTCGGCTCAGTCACTACGGCGGCCAGCAGCCTGCTGGCCGCGCTGAGCACAGCCTGCCCGTCCGCGTCGCCCTGACCCAGCAGCTGACGACCCCGGTACGAGGAGATGATCATGGAGCGGTACCCCAACATCAGTGACCACGGGCTGATAGGTGACCTGCAGACGGCGGCGCTGGTGAGCACGGACGGGACGATCGACTGGTTCTGCTGCCCCCGGTTCGACTCGCCCAGCATCTTCGCCTCGCTGCTGGACGCCGGCAAGGGCGGCTACTTCCGGGTGGCACCCGACACGGGCGATTACGTGACCAGGCAGCTCTACTTCCCGGACACCGCGGTCCTGATCACGCGCTTCATGACCCCGGACGGGGTGGGGGAGGTCACCGACTTCATGCCCGTCGCCGGGGCCTCCGTCACCGACCGGCACCGGCTGGTCAGGATGCTGCGGGTGGTGCGGGGCACGATGCGGTTCGTTGTCGACATCAAGCCGCGGTTCGACTACGGCCGGCGGTCACACAAGATGGAAATCTCCGACGACGGGGTGGTGTTCGACGCCGGCGGCATGCACCTGACCCTCCACCCGGTCGGCGAGCGGACAGTCCCGCTGGGGGAGCAGGGAATCCTGGCGGAGCGGGTGGGGGAGGATGTGCGGCTGAGCCGCACCCTGCACGAGGGCGAGACCGCCGGGATGGTGCTTGAGTCGATGGGCGGCCGGCCGTCGCGGGTGCCGCCCGCCGAGATCGAGCACCTGACCGAGGACACCGTGCGGTACTGGCGGGACTGGCTGCGCCGTTCCACCTACGCCGGCCGCTGGCGCGAGATGGTCACCCGCTCGGCCATGACCCTCAAGCTGATGACCTATGCGCCCACCGGCGCCCTGGTGGCCGCGCCCACCGCCGGCCTGCCCGAGCAGACCGGCGGCGAGCGCAACTGGGACTACCGCTACACCTGGATCAGGGACGCGTCCTTCTCCGTGTACTCCCTGCTCGGGCTCGGGTATGTGGAGGAGGCGGCGGCGTTCGGGCACTGGGTCAAGGACCGGCTGGTCGAGCAGGCCGGCGACGGCGCCGGGCCGCTGAAGATCATGTACCGGGTGGACGGGTCCTCCGACCTGTCCGAGGAGACGCTGGATCACTTCGAGGGCTGGCGCGGCTCACGCCCGGTCCGGATCGGGAACGGCGCCTCCGACCAGCTGCAGCTCGACATCTACGGCGAAGTGCTGGACGCCATGTCCCACGCCGACGCCCAGGGCCTGCAGATGGCGCACCAGGGCTGGACCGCGCTGGCCGGCATGATGGACTGGCTCTGCGAGCACTGGGACCAGCCAGAGGAAGGCATCTGGGAGACGCGCGGCGGCCGCAAGGACTTCACCTACGGGCGGTTCCAGTGCTGGGTGGCCCTCGACCGTGCGATCCGGCTCGCCGAGCACCGCGGCCGCCCGGCTGACGTCACCCGCTGGCGGTCCGAGCGTGACCGGCTCTACCAGCAGATCATGAAACGTGGCTGGAACCCCAGGCGGCACGCGTTCATCCAGCACTACGAGACCGACGTGCTCGACTCCTCGCTGCTGCTGATGCCGCTGATGGGATTCGTGTCACCGATGGACCCCATGTGGCTCCAGACGCTCGACTCCATGGACCATGAACTGGTCTCCGACAGCCTCGTCTACCGGTACAACCCCGCCGCCTCACCCGATGGCCTGCAGGGCCAGGAAGGCACGTTCTCGCTGTGCACGTTCTTCTACGTGGACGCGCTGGCCCGGTCCGGCAGGCTCGACGAGGCCGAGCTGACCTTCCAGAAGATGCACACCTACGCCAATCACCTTGGCCTGTACTCCGAGGAGATCGGGCTGACCGGGGAGCAGCTCGGGAACTTCCCGCAGGCGTTCAGCCACCTGGCCCTGATCAACGCCGCGGTCAACCTCGACTACCAGCTCGACCACGGCGCCGGTGACGTGGAACAGGTGCTGGTGAGGGCGCGGGCGGGCATGCCCTCGTGACGTCGGGCCATGACCAGCGCCCCGGCGGCGATCACTGCGGCGGCCCGGCTGATCACGCCGCCGCGGGGGGTGCGGCGGGGAGCATCATCCATGGCCGGGCCGGAATCGGGAGTGACAGGCTAATCCGGCCATAGCAGGCGGGGTGCGATGGCGGCGGTGAGGGTGGCACCGGCCGCGGAGCCGGTGACGATCGTCCACGCGACCGGGCCAAGCGGGGTGCACCCGAAGAACTGGCTCACACCGGGCGTCTCCACGATGGCGGCGAGAGCGGCGGCGGACAGCGCGCTGGTGCCGATGGTCAGCGGGCTGCGCCCGCTGGTCAGCAGCGTCTGGCCGAGCTGGGTGAGGACCAGGGTGGCCAGGCCCATCGTGCCCGCCCGCTGGCGCCGCCCGGTCAGCCGCCCCATCTGCCAGGCCACGGTCGCGCCGAGGGCGGTCGCGCCGCCCCGGACGGCCAGCGCCCGGGCCAGTTCGGGGGCGAGGAACGGGCCCACCGGTCCCGCGGTGATGAGCGGGTTCTCCCCGTTCTGGCTGACGCGGGCCGGCGAGAGCGCGACCGCCAGTGCGGGCAGCATGTCGGTGAGGGTGTTGACCAGCAGCAGTTGCCGGGTGGTCAGCGGCGCCCGCCCGGTCACCGCGGTCCCCAGCAGGGTGAAGGCCACCTCCCCGGCGTTACCGCCGACCAGGATCGAGACAGCGTCGCGGACCCGGGACCACAGCGCCCTGCCTTCCACCAGCGCGTCCAGGATGGGCAGGGTGTCAGGTTGGGTCAGGATCAGGTCGGCCGCACTCCGGGCAGAGGTCGAGCCCCGGCTGGTCACCCCGATCCCGACGTCGGCGCGGCGGATGGCCGCGGCGTCGTTCACCCCGTCGCCGGCCATCGCGACCACGTGCCCGGCCCGCTGCAGCGCCTGGACGATCTGCACCTTCTGTTCCGGGGAGACCCGGGCGAACACCGTGCTCGCGCAGATCAGCTGGGAGCGCCTGGCCTCAGGAAGCTTGCTCATCTCCGTCCCGGTGAGGACCCGCCCCGCGTGTGCGATGCCCAGCTTCCGCGCGACGGCCACCGCGGTGGCAGGGTGATCTCCGGTGATCATGACGACCTGTACCCCCGCCTCGGCCAGCCTGCGCACCGTCGCCCGCGCCGAGGGCCGCGGCGTGTCGGCGATGGCGAGGAACCCGGTCAGGGTCAGCCCGGAGACCATGTCGTCTGATTCGTGCCCGGCTGGCTGCACTGGGCCGGCCGGCCCGGGGCCGGCCCCTGGGGTGCCTGCCGTTCCCGGGCGCCTGGCCTGGCCGCCGTGGCGGGCCCCGGCAGTGCCGTCCGGGTGCGGCCCTGGGTGGCCGTCGCCGTTCCTGGCCAGGTGGTAGCGGCCGGGCGGCCCGGGCAGGTCCGCCTCGGCCACCGCGAGTACCCGCAGCCCCTGGGCGGCAAGTCTGTGCAGCATCGCCTGCGCCGCCCGCCGCCGCGAGGGGGTCATCGCGGCGCCCTGCGCCGCGGCCACCCGGGTACAGCGCGGCAGCACCACCTCCGGCGCTCCCTTGACGGCGAGGCAGGTCGTCTTCCCATCGCGTCCCAGCGACGCCGAATAGCCCCGGGTCGCTTCGAAGGGCAGTTCTTCGGCCAGCCGCCAGGACCGGTCGGTGTCCGCCCGCTCGCTGGCTGATTCCACCACCGCCCGGTCCGTCGCGTGCGCCAGCCTGCGCGCTCCGCCGTTGCCCGGCGGCGGGCAGGCGCGGGCGGCCACCTGCAGCAGATGCCTGGCCTGCGGAGCGGTGAACGGCAGCGGAACGTCGGGGGCAGCCACCCCGGTCACGGTCAGCTGCCCACGGGTGAGGGTGCCGGTCTTGTCGAAGCAGATGACGTCGACACGGCCGAGCGCTTCCAGCGCGCGGGACGAGCGGACGAGGACCCCGGTTCCGGTGAGCCGCCGGGCCGCCGCCAGCTGGGCGACGGTGGCGACGAGCGGCAGCCCCTCGGGTACGGCGGCGACGGCGACAGCGATCCCGGAGCCGATCGCCTGGCGCAGCGGGACACCGCGCACCAGCCCCAGCCCGGCCACGGCGAGCCCGCCCA